>NZ_JBWPJP010000030.1:0-28788 GCF_056583855.1 Prevotella sp. C0209C1
ACGGTGGTGTGAGAGGTCGGTGAACACGAAAGTAGGAAATAAACACCTATGATTAGGGTTTACCTCCTACTCGATTTTTATAGCTATTTTGTAAAATTATAAATTGCTTTTCATTGTAAAGTATCTTATTAATAAGTATAGATATATTTTAATGTAGTATTTTATCTAATCAAAGATATTTATAGTATGTAAGAATTATTATATTAACTTTTTTTCAATTATCTTCCAATTATCATCTATTTAAAAATAACTATCTTTGTACAAATTTAAACAGTAACCAAGTGGCTAATAATGTAGTCAAAGAAAGAGTTCGAGATATCTTGGATAGTTATCTTGAAATAAATAATCATCGTAAGACGGCTGAACGTTCTGCTATTTTAGATGCAGTCTATGATATGTCTGGACATTTTACGTTAGATGAATTAGGTAAAGAATTAGAAAGGCGTAATTTTAGAGTATCTCGTGCAACTTTATATAACACGATGCGGCTCTTTATAGAGCTACGCTTAGTAATAAGACATCGCTTTATTGGGCAGACTAAGTATGAAGGGGCTTTTAATAATGAAGATCATATTCATCAGATATGTACAGTTTGTGGGACAGTAACGGAGTTAGACGCACCAAATATAGTAACAGCCATAAAGGAAACGAAATATTCACGTTTTAAGAAAGATGGTTTTTCGTTATATATCTATGGTATATGTTCACGTTGTCAAATATCGCTTTCAAGGCAGAGAAATAAAGCGTTAAGTAAGAAACAAGATAAATCATCACAAAAATAAGCAAATGAATACAGCTAAAGTAGATGTCCTGTTAGGATTACAATGGGGCGATGAAGGTAAAGGAAAGGTAGTAGATGTACTTACTCCTAAGTATGATGTAATAGCAAGATTTCAAGGAGGTCCAAATGCAGGGCATACTTTGGAGTTTGAAAATCAAAAGTATGTGTTACGTTCTATTCCTTCTGGTATCTTCCAAGGTGGTAAAATAAATATTATTGGTAATGGTGTTGTTTTAGCTCCTGACCTTTTCATGAATGAAGCCAAGGAATTAGAAAAAAGTGGTCATTCATTAAAAGAGAGGTTGTTAATATCGAAGAAAGCACATCTTATATTGCCTACTCATCGTCTGCTTGATAGAGCTAATGAAGCTGCTAAAGGAAAGTCGAAGGTGGGTACTACGGGTAAAGGCATAGGACCTACTTATACTGACAAAATAAGTCGTAATGGGCTGCGTGTAGGTGATATATTAGATAATTTTGAAGCAAAATATGAAGTTCATAAGGCTCGTCATATAAAAATGTTAGAAGCTCTGAAATGGACTGATTTTTCAGAACTTAAAGAAATGGAAAAAGTGTGGTTAGAAGGGATTTCGTTCTTAAAAGAATTTAAGTTTGTAGATTCTGAGCATGAAATACACCATTTATTAAAAGAAAACAAGTCAGTACTTTGTGAGGGAGCACAAGGCACTATGCTTGATGTTGATTTTGGTTCTTATCCTTTTGTAACATCTTCAAATACTGTTACCGCAGGTGCATGTACAGGTTTGGGCATCGGTCCTAATAGTATAGGGAATGTATATGGTATTATGAAAGCTTATTGCACTCGTGTGGGGTCTGGTCCTTTCCCAACAGAATTATTTGATGAAACTGGTAAAACTTTAAGAGATATAGGGCATGAGTATGGTGCAGTTACAGGAAGAGAACGCCGTTGTGGCTGGATAGATTTAGTACAATTAAAATATTCGGTAATGATAGATGGCGTAACAGAACTTATCATGATGAAAAGTGATGTCCTTGATGGTTTTGACACCATTAAGGCTTGTGTTGCTTATGAACTTCCTAATGGAGAAGTAACTGAAAATTTCCCTTATGATATAAATAATATAAAACCTATTTATAAGGAGTTTAAAGGTTGGAAACAAGATATGACCCAATGTAAATCAGAATCAGGCTTCCCAAAAGAATTTAGTGATTATGTTGCATTTATAGAGCATTATCTTGGGGTACGAATAGGTATTATATCTTTAGGTCCAGATAGAACACAAACTATAATCCGTTAAAGTTTTTTTATATTGCAGAATATTAAGATGTTTTGATTTTATATAGCTTTTAAAATCATAAGAAAAACATAACCAATTGGGGTTATATTACAAAAAAATAGTATAAAAAAAAATATGGCAAATAAACCTTCTATACCTAAGGGAACTCGAGACTTCGGGCCTGAGGAGATGGCAAAACGTAATTATATTTTTGATACAATAAAGCATGTCTATGCTCTATATGGCTTTCAACAAATAGAAACTCCTGCCATGGAAACATTTCATACTTTGATGGGAAAGTATGGAGAAGAGGGAGATAAATTACTTTTTAAGATATTAAATTCTGGAGATTATCTAAAGACAATTAGTGATGAGGAAATTCTGCAGCGTAATATTTTAAAACTTCAGACAAAATTATGTGAGAAAGGTTTACGTTATGATCTAACCGTACCTTTTGCACGTTATGTTGTTATGCATAGAGAAGAACTACACTTGCCCTTTAAACGTTACCAGATACAGCCAGTATGGCGTGCTGATAGGCCACAGAAAGGACGTTATCGTGAGTTTTATCAATGCGATGCAGATATTATTGGTTCAGATTCTCTTTTAAACGAAGTAGAGTTATTACAAATAATAGATACTGTTTTTACTAAGTTTGGTATTAGGGTACAAATAAAAATAAATAACAGGAAAATTCTTACAGGTATAGCAGAGGTCATTGGCGAAAGAGAAAAGATTGTAGCTATTACTGTAGCGATAGATAAACTTGAGAAAATAGGACTAAGCAAGGTTAATGAAGAGCTTCGTTCTGTAGGCATTTCAGATGAAGCTATTGATAAGTTGCAACCTATTATTAAGTTTGATGGTTCTAATGAAGAGAAATTAGATGTTATTGCTGGTGTACTTAAGGATAGTGAGATAGGTCTTGAAGGAGTAAATGAGCTTCGCTTTATTCTAAGTAAATTGAAATTATTAAAGTTGCAGAATGAAACGCAAATAGATCTTACTTTAGCTCGTGGATTAAATTATTATACGGGAGCAATCTTTGAGGTTAAGGCTTTAGATACACAAATAGGTTCTATTACAGGAGGAGGTAGGTATGATAACCTTACTGGTATATTTGGAATGCAAGGTATTTCTGGTGTAGGAATTAGTTTTGGAGCTGATCGTATTTATGATGTTCTAACTACTCTTGACCTGTATCCTAAAGAAAGTGTATCGGGTACTCAAGTGCTATTTATAAACTTTGGAGATAAGGAAACAGCTTATTGTCTACCTATTATATCAAAGGTCCGTAAGGCAGGAATACGTGCAGAGATCTATCCTGATAGTGTGAAAATGAAGAAGCAAATGAGTTATGCTAATGCTAAGGGCATTAAATATGTAGCATTAGCAGGCGAAACAGAAATGAATGTAAATAAGATAACTTTAAAAAACATGATATCAGGGGAACAAACTTTAGTGTCTTCAGAAGAATTAATTAAGTATATTTTAGGATAAGTATTATTATTGCTTAATAAAGCAGATGTAGGTAAATATATTTATCTACATCTGTTTTGTATATCAAACTATGAAAATATTTTTCTTTAATATAAAAAAGGAGTTTAATGGTAGTAAAAAGGAAATGTAATCTAAAGAGTTTAATGGGAGTTGTCTATAATGCTTATCTATTAAATTATAGTTTTAGTTAATATCAATAATCAAATAAAGGAGATGTATCATTATGACACATCTCCTTTATATATTTATTATAATAACTGTATCTTATAAAAGTTTTACTTAACGTAAATAACAGCAAGACGGTTAGAGGTTATACCTTCTACTCCTTTACCTGTAACTTTTTCTACAATAACACCACGGCTACGCAAGTAATGAGCTACTACGTTAGCACGGTTTTCCGACAACTTCTTGTTAAACTTAGCAGAACCTTCAGGAGAAGCTGTACCTACAATTTGTACACGACTACCTTCTTTAATATTGTTAAGTTCAGTCTTAGCAGCTGTAGTTAAAGTATATTTCCCCTGTGCAAAGGTTACAAAAGAAAGGTTAGAAGCAGAAAGATCTTTATTAGCAGGTACTTCCTTAATAACTTCTTTTGTTATAACTTCTGGCTTACGGTTACGTAGTTCGTTTATTTGTGCGTTCAAAGCATCAATCTCGGTTTGATCACGTGGAGTTACTTTGACAAAATTGTGAGTACCATTAGAATTCTTAAACTTATAAATCAATCCTGCATTTAATTGAACCATAGAATTGTTTACATCATACTTTATACCTTCGTATCCGTTACCATTCAATAGATAAGTAATAGAAGGCTCTACATATAGCTGCCATTCTTTCTTAGAACCGAAGTTATAAGCAAGATCAACGCCAACTTTAGAAGTTGCAATATTTAAATTGTTTTCGTTATGACTATTAAATGTACGCAACCAGCCTAAACCATAAACAGCACTAACCTCAAAAGCACGAGGTTCACCACTATAATCAGCTATCCAGTTTGTTAAATTAACAGTACCTAATAAAGAAGTATTGATAAAGCGAATAAAAGTACCGTAAGAGTCAAAAGGCTTATTAGAGAAATAAGCATTACTTTCTGCAGCCAATCCGAATACTGGAGTAAAATAACGACCAATGCGAAGACCTGCATTAGGATTCAAGTTTTTTAACCAGACATTGTGCTTTGTTACTGTAGAAACACCTCCATTGATACCAATGTACCAATTGTCAAAAGTTTTACTCTCTGCTAAAGTTTGAGCAGAAACTGAAGCTGCCATAGAAATAGCAGCAAACATTAAACATAATTTTTTCATGTTCCTCTGAATTAATCTATTATTTATAATTTATTTTTACCTATTTAAAATCGTCTGCAAAGTAATGTAAAATAAATGAGAACACCAAATTATTATGATAAAAGTTTCTAAAGGTAACCATTTCTTTGCATGCTAATATTAGTGTATGATATAGATATATTTATGGTAATATCTTAAAAAAAAAGCGAAATTTGATATATTTTTTAGTGTTAATATTCTATCTTATCCATTTTTTCTCGCCACAGATCAAAGGCTTTTATAGCTTCCGATTGTAATAATATTTCTGATGGCTTTTTACGGTATTGTGGTTCCACTTCTATTTCTTGATAGATAAAATCATCATCAAAGCCTATTTTAGCAGCATCTTTTCTATCGTTAGCGTAATATATCTTATCTAAGTGTGCCCAATAAATAGCTCCTAAACACATAGGGCATGGTTCGCAAGAAGTATATATTTCGCACCCAGATAAATTGAAAGTTTTAAGTTTTTCGCATGCAATACGGATAGTGGAAATTTCAGCGTGAGCTGTAGGATCGTTATTTATTGTAACTTTATTACTACCTTCAGCTATAATTTTTCCGTTATGGCTGATAACTGCTCCAAAAGGTCCGCCGCCATTGCGTACGCTGTTTATAGAAAGCTCTATGGCTCTTAGCATAAGTTCTTTTTTTGTCATTTTTTTATACTTTTTATTAGTTAAGGGAGCTAATTAGTTAATCTATCCCTGTAAATATAATTAGATAATATTGAAATGTTTCTGGTAGATGTTATAGAATATTTGTCGCAAATTATCTTCGTTTTCTATTGCTTTGTATATTGTATCTAAATATTTAGCATTTGTAGAATTAGGAATCCATAATTTTATGTATCCTGTCCTGCCATATTTTTCTTTTATGTGATTGTAGAAATATTGCCATACTTGTTCTTTGTTTGCTGTAGGATATTTTTTTAATACATATTGTATTGCTCTGTGAAAAACTATTTTTGGTTCTAAATTTCTATTGGCTTCAGCTACTATTTTCCCATATATGCTTCGTGGTGTTCGCGATAGGCTGGCGCGATGATCTTCTACAGCTTCTTTCATTATTCTAAGTTGTTCTGGTGAAAACCATTTCTTTAACCGAGCATCAGCAATAAGAATTTTACCACTTGTAAGGTGATGAATAGCTCGCGGTCCTTCCATACCTAAGTCGTGATAAGCAGCTATAACATAAGCCATATTAAGATCAGCGCCCACATCTTGCGCTAAAGTCATAGAGTTAGCTATAACTCGTTGTACATGTATGAGCCCATGTGATTTGTCGAAAGTATTGTATCGAGGCAGAATATGTTGTTCTACAAATGCTACAATATCTAAACTTGCTATTTTTTGCATTTATATTAATGCTTTAAGTATAAATGAAATTGTTGTAAGTAATCCAAAAATAAATATATTACGGGCAGTTTTACCTAATATTTTATTGAGTTCTTTACCTTGTGTTTTTTTCATTTTACGATATGTGCGGGCATGAAGAGTTAGATATACGAGCATAAGAAGTGTAGCTAAAAGAAAGTCGATTAACCTATGTTGCTTCAGTATTAGAATACCGGTAATATGTGCTCCTATAAGGCCTAAAGCAAAATATAGTAAGGCAGAGTATTTTTGTCCTATATGTGTAACGAGAGTCATTTTGCCATTACTTTTATCATTTTCATAATCACGATAATTGTTTACTATTAATAGTGTATCTATTATTAAGCCACAAGCTATTGAGATGAGTAAAACTTGGTAAGGTATCGCAGTTAATGTATCATTGTCAGTGCATAGAAAGTATGTTAGGCATACAGGAATAATACCAAAAAAGCAAAGTACAAGAATATCGCCCAAGGCTAAGTAAGAGAGTGTTGTAGTATAGAGAAAACAGAAAATAACGCATATAATTCCTATTATAACCATTTCCCAACCACCAAAAAAGGCTAAAGGAAGCCCACATAGGCAAGCTAAGATTGTAGTAATTATAATGCCTCGTTTCATAGCTGATAAGCTGATCCAGCCTTCACTGCAGGCACGTCTTGGACCGAGCCGGGTATCGCTATTGTCATTTCCTTTTAAACAATCGTAGTAATCGTTGATGAAATTGGCATCTATTTGCATGATGAAAGCAAAGAGTAAACATAAACCAGCAGGTATTAGCTGTAATTCTTGCCATCCTTTTATGTTAAAAGCTAAAGTTATACCTATCATAACAGGTACTGCTGCTCCTGATAAAGTTTTAGGACGAGCAGCAAGAATCCATGCTTTTAAGCCTTTTATATTATCTATATTAGTATTATCTTTTCTTTGTGTTTGCATTATATGTTTATATTATATATATGGAGAAGCTATAGGTAAGATTAGTTTTAATTAAAGAAATTCCAGCTTAGTCCAAACCTAAATATACGCTGATTTAGAGGGTAATGTGGTGTAAAGAAATAATCTCCATTATTGTTAGCATTGATATGTGAGAACATAACAAAGAAGCGCGTATGTTGCAAAGAGAAATTAGCATAAGCATTTATAATAGGGTAATTACCTATTTTTGTACGACTAAGTTTAGTTTCTTGAATACCAAACGCGCCTATAGCTGGGATATATTCAGGCGCATAATATTTTGTAAACCAACGCATGTCTGTACCTAAGTCGCACTTTAGCACTTTTGCTATCTTAAACCGTAAGTATAGGTTGCTATAAACATTTATAGTAGGCGCAGGAAGTACTATCTCGTTACTTGTTTTTTGGAATGTTAAAACATTGTCCCAATGAAAAATGCCCCAGTGTATGTTTTGCATTAGCTGCATAGTTATTACGCTAATGGGTTTACTATCTTGTCGGACATTTATTTGATTATTTTTCACAAGGTAATTATTGCCATTTAAAACACGATCATTTTGAAGTCCAAAGTAAGTATAGTTATTAAGCAGATCATATCCAAAGCGCAACTTGCTGTCAGTCTTTTTTATATAAAGTGTTGCCATTAAGCGCGAGTGTAGCTGCTTTTTTAAGGCATTATTCCATATAAAGTGTTTGCTAACATAGCGAGTATAGTACATAGAAGGATAGTCGTGATGTATAAAAGCATTTAAGGATAATTGTGTAGTATCGCCTAAAAGATGAATGTTTATCCCGATATTACTATCAACATGGAATTGTCCTAATGATTTTCCTGCAATCCATGTTTCTGCATTTATATTGTAATGCAAAGTTTTACCAGTCATTTTAAGTAGCTGCCCACCTATAGAAATATCATTCTGGTTTTCTGCGTCATATCTTTCGAATAGCGAAAGATTATTAAAAGTTTTATAAGAAGGATACTCATAGTGTCGTATTTCGTGAGATACAAAGGCTTTTAGACCAGCTTTTGCCCACTTATTAAATCCTTCTAATAGTGCTATTGCAAAAGTGTTTTTTAATGCCCAGTGCTTAGTTTGGTCATAAATAGAGTCGTTTGCAGTAGTGCCATAGTTATAAAAGTTATTTGCATAATAGTTTTCAGGACTTTTATAAGCTTGATATATACGTTGGTAATTGTCAAAACGCATTGTATGTATAAGACTTGTAACAGGTACATACTCTCTTTTCATCCATTGAAGAGTGGTATCTTTTTTTTCAATACTTTTTTTGTTAAGCATTGCCATTTGAGCAGAGTCCTGCATGTTTACCTTTATTCTGTTATCTTCCTTAGGTGTTTTTAAGTTTTGTGTGGGGGCATCTCCTGCGATGGTTGCATCATCTGGTCGTCCGCTTGGTTGATGTTGCTTGTCGTATTGTTCTTCATCAAAGTCATCTCCATTTTCCTTTGCCTTACGGCGTGCCTCTTCTTTAGCTTGCATTTTTGCTTTAGCTTGTTCCGATTTGATAGCAAACTTACGTGCTTCTATCTCTTCTTTGGTCATTGGCACTTTACGAAAGAAGCCGAAGCTGTAGCGATGATTGAAAAAAAAGTGTTGGTTATCGTTTCTGTTCCAGTTATTTTCTAATATCGTTGGTATTTCATCAGTAGTAAAATTGTCTTTAAACATTTCAGGATGAGTTATGTAGGCATCATTGGCTATTCCTCCATTTTCTGCTACCTTTTGATGATTAAGCGACATAAGCAAATTTGCATTGTAACGTTCTCCTATATATGCCCCCCACATAGAGTAGTTCATGTGTGAGGTGTTTACGCTGTTATAGTAGCCTCGTCCATATATATAATCGAAAATAAAGCCAAATCCCCATTTTTTACCTGCATTAACAGCAAAGAACGCTTTGAAATGGTCTTCTCCATGTAAATCGTTTCCTGCCGTGTTATATGAGAGAATGGTGATAGGTGAGAATGTAGATGTAAAAAGGAAGTTGCTTGGTTTTATTACAAACTGGTCGTATGGATCTATGAAAATAAACTCAGAGGGAAAACTTCTTTCCAGCAGAATGCGGTTTTGTCGTGGTGAGCCTACGTTGCCTAAGGTATTATATTCTCCTCTTAACCCTGTGGTGAAGATGGTGTTCATATACATATATGATAATGTGTCGAGCACTGCAGGGGTTTTGTCTCCAAAGTGTTCGTCTATAGTCCATGCCTTAATGCCTCGCGGAATATCTTTATTTTTATTATCTATAGAATCGGAAGCATTTTGTTTTTTGCCATTTTGATAATCATTAGCAGTAAAGGTTCTGTCATTTATCTGTGCTTGTATATTTATTACAGATAAAAACATTACAAGGAGGATAAGCGTTTTCTTCATTTATTTTATAAAACGGAGTATACATTCAATGATCTTAAAAACCATTGAAATAAGAATAATTATAATACCAACATTAGTGTAATCAGTAGCAAAATAGAAGATACCACCAATTAATGCTCCCAGCATGAAGATGCTATTTAACCATTGGCGTGTAATAAAGAATCTCCCTCGCTCTCTCATAGGTCTTAATCTGTGATTGGGTCGGCGTACTGTACTTTTATTATTATCCATTTTTTATAAGTTATTATATTAAAACAGCTTTATTATGTTTATTGCTATTTTGCACTTTAAATTATTATTTTGGAAAACAAAGATACACATTCTTATTGATAAAAAACAGGTATTTTTCTGCTTTTAACGTTTTATATGTATACCTTTATATGTCTTATTTTTGTTCTAACTCTTTCTGTAGTCTTAATATTTCATCACGATATTGAGCAGCCTGTAGGAAATCTAAATTTTTTGCAGCTTGCTTCATGAGTTCTGTTGTGTTCTTTATGCTCTTTTCCAGCTGCTCTTTTGACATACTTTTAATAATAGGGTCAGAAGCAAAAGTATCAGATTTAATATCTTCTATATGAGGTTTTTTATTAATAGTCTTATTTGTAGTGTTTTTAAAGTTATTGTCCCCCTCTTTGTTTGTAGGCAATATATCTTTTATAGTTTTTACAATTTGAGCAGGAGTTATGTTATGCTCTTCGTTATATTTTAGCTGTTTAATGCGTCTTCGCATGGTTTCGTCTATTGTTTTTTGCATGCTTTCAGTAATGGTATCTGCATACATTATTACCTTACCGTTTATGTTTCGAGCAGCTCTACCAGCTGTTTGTGTTAAGCTGCGATGGCTCCTAAGAAAGCCTTCTTTATCGGCATCGAGTATAGCTACTAACGATACTTCAGGAATATCAAGCCCCTCACGTAAGAGATTTACTCCTACAAGCACATCATATAAGCCTGCTCTTAGGTCGTTGATTATTTTCACACGATCCAAACTTGCTACATCACTGTGAATATAAGCTGTACGAACATCGTGATTGAGAAGATACTCAGTAAGCTCTTCCGCCATGCGTTTGGTAAGAGTAGTTACTAAGATACGTTCTTGTCGCTCTGCTCGTATAAGGATTTCGTTCATTAAGTCGTCTATCTGATTTTCTGATGGGCGCACATCTATCTCAGGGTCTAATAATCCCGTTGGGCGGATTAATTGCTCTACGACCACTCCATCAGCCTCTTTCAGCTCAAAGTCGGCAGGTGTGGCTGATACATATATTACTTGATGTATCATGCTTTTAAACTCTTCAAACTTTAAAGGTCTGTTATCCAATGCTGCAGGTAGCCTAAACCCATATTCTACAAGATTTGTTTTTCGGGCTCTATCGCCACCATACATTGCCGATATTTGTGGCACACTGACATGGCTTTCATCTATCACGAGAAGATAATCTTTTGGGAAAAAGTCGAGCAGACAATATGGGCGTTGCCCTGCTGTTCTGCCATCGAAGTAGCGAGAGTAGTTCTCTATACCAGAACAGTGTCCTAATTCTTTAATCATCTCTATGTCATACTCCACACGTTCCTTTATGCGCTTTGCCTTAATATTTTCGCCCAATTGCTTAAAATGGTCTATCTGCATCATTAAGTCGTCTTGTATCTTGCTAATGGCTTTTTGTGTTTGCTCTTTTGATGTAACAAAAAGGTTAGCAGGATATATCTCGTAGGTATCGAAAGATGATAGTCGGTGAAAGGCTATAGAGTCTACTTCCTCAATAGAATCAATCTCATCGTCCCACCATGTAATGCGTAAAACATTATCACTATATGCCATAGCAATATCTACAGTATCGCCTTTTACACGAAAATATCCACGTTGTAGATCCATGTCATTACGTAAGTAAAGCGAACTAACTAACTGACGTAGAAAGTAATTGCGATCTATCTTCTGCCCTTTTTTTATGTGGATTACATTTTCTTGCATAGCTGCAGGCCCGCCCATACCATATATACATGACACGGAAGATACTATTATAACATCTTTTCTGCCTGATAATAATGATGATACTGCAGAAAGTCGTAGCTTGTCTATTTTATCATTTATAGCTAAATCCTTTTCTATATACGTATCTGTAGTTGGGATATATGCCTCTGGCTGGTAATAATCGTAATATGATACATAGTACTCTACGGCATTATGAGGGAAAAAACCTTTCATTTCTTCATAGAGTTGTGCTGCTAAAGTCTTGTTGTGGGATAAGATTAGTGTAGGCTTATTAATATTAGCAATGACATTAGCCACTGTAAAGGTCTTACCAGAACCAGTTACACCAAGTAGTACCTGACTATGTTCGCCACGCTTCAAACCTTCTGTGAGAGCTCTGATTGCTTCAGGCTGATCTCCTGTGGGCTTATATGTTGAGGTTAATTCAAAACTCATTATAAAAGCAAAGTTACTAAAATAATAATAAAACAGAGCAGCTTAATACTGTTATCTGTATAATATATAAGTAAAAAAATATCTCTTTAAAGCTGCAAAATAGCAACAAAGAGATGATAAAGCTTATTATGTTAAAAGTAAAAGGATATGTTTTTGATATTAAAGATATTGATATAATATTTTGTGTGTTAGGTGTTTATGTATGGAAAGTATTTATATAAAGAAATGTGTATTAAAATTATTATAAAGAAATTTTTAAAACCAGATAAAAAAAAGGTACTTTTGTGCGCAATAAACGTATGTTATAACAGTCAGTTTTCTATAAGAAGAAAAAAGAGATACATCATTATGTAAAAGTAATAAAGGTTATTATATCAGATTCCATGAATATTCTGTTAAGTGATAAGGTTTTACATATTGTTGAAATAAAGTATATTTATGTTCGTCTTCATAATAAGATAACGGCAGGGGGGATATTTTGTTTGAGGATATAAAAACAGGTATAGGAAAGTCTAACCATTATAGGCAATAACGATATTATATAATATATAGAAGATAAGTTAGAGGTGGAAAATATTAATAAGGAAGATAAGATAAAGTTTGCCTTATCTGCTAATGTTAGTAGTAAATATGGCAGTTTGTGGAGGATAATATATAAGTCGGTAGACGAGTATAAGGGGAAGGTTGAGCTGTGTAGGATACACTTTAACAAATTACGTCTTAATGATACTTTCTCTATTATAGAAACCAATTATTGTTTATTCCTTATTGCAGATAGGTTAGGTGGTGTTGGGGTTGAGGCAGTAGTATGTAGAAGATATAATAAAATATTTAAGAATGTATGCTCTTCATTTTTTCCCTTTGTAGTGGTAGCTATTGGAGCTTTAGTGGGGCTTACCGCTTGTGGTGGTATAGCATCTCGTAGCACCCATTATGATACCACACGAGTAGATACCCTTAAGGCAGTGTGTCTCGATAGTTTACCTCTTTCTTCGCAGAAGGCCTCACAGGGCTGGCTTTTAAGTGAAGACTCTATACACAGCAAGCTATATAGCCAGATGCAGCAAGGCTCTAACATAACTCCTTATAGTCGCCTTTGTATAGTAAAAAGCAGGTATAATACTCCTACATTAAGCCTTCAACTTAGCTATGGGGAGCGTTTTGCTACAGATGATGGTGAGGCTTTTGCCACTATAAGACTGCTTTCACATGGCAAGGAGATAGGAGTATTTAGAGGAAAAATAGCAGAAAACGGTAGCCGTCTTTTTATACCTAATACATTTCTTAAGGCTATTTATAATAAGGAAAAGTTTGCCGTAGAGCTTAACACCGTAGCAAGTGGTAAGCTGATATATAAATTTAGAGCTTAGAAGTATTGCTCTCCTAAGCTCTAAACTATAGCTTATCTTCTATCTAAAGTCTCGTTTTTAGCATTTAACTATTTCCACGCTTTTATGTTAAAGCTATTATGTTTATACTAAACTTTTAGCGTTTTACCTTAGAAAGTGGCTCGCCCCCAGCATTACAGGAAATTCTTCCAAGAGAATAAGCCCTTGCGACTTTGCTTTCGGCTTGAGCCAAAGATGCGGTATAGCTTCCAGCCTAATATTAAGCCGTCCATGATGTTTGCCCCCGATGAGAACATGCTTTTAAAACGCTGCGAAGGGGTAGAACGCTCTTTTGGCTCGCTCTTTAGCTTCTGCCAAAGGGCATTCATGGTACCGTTTTGCTGGGCTATTTCAGCCTTTAGCTCTGCCTTGCGAAGGCGAAGATCGCTCATAGAGCGACACTTATCTTGCTCATAAGAAAAGATGTTTAAGCTCATATTTATATAATGTGTATATTACTTTTTCTCTCATGGTTGTGGCTTTAAGATAAAAGCAGACTTGAAAGAAACCTTACCAATGGCTTTTCTATTATTACCTTGCGTAGCATTAGCATAATGAGAAATAATACTATGTAGGCGAAACCTACTATGAGATAACCCCAAAGGGCACAACCTAAAGCCTCTCCTATAGCTATGGCAGCTGCAAAGGAAAAATAGATTAAAGCAATAAGAAATAGCGTAACAAAAACAGCTATTAAGGCAACAGCTGTCAGTAGCCTTACTATTATCTCTACAATAGAGAGCTTTGTGTACTCTGCCTGTAGCCCAAAATACCTCTTCAGCACCTTAAAGAGCTGTGCTATTGTTTCTACATTCTTATCGTTAGAGAACATAACTCTCCCCTTTATTCTGCTATGTTAGAGGCAGCTTCCTTAATATCTTCTACAAACTCGTCGGTCTCTTTGCGGCTAAGCCTTATATCGTGCTTTTTGCAAAAGTCGTCTACAGCGTTTGAAATCTTATTACGAGTATCCTCGCCCTTCTCTGGAGCTGCTAAAAGTCCTACAGCTGCTCCAGTAATAGCACCGCCTATAAAGGCGAATAAATAACCTAATGTCTTCATTGTTGATAAAAATTTAAAATAATGAATATTGTTATAATAGTTAATGGCAAATATAATAATATTTTCTTGAAATGACAAAAAGAAAAGCTGTAAATATATAAAAACCTCACCATCTTTGCCCTATTTAACAATCTTTATATGGCTAAGGTGTATATGTTCGATAGTTAATTTGTAATTTCGCAAAGGTAAAATAAAGTATAAAATATAATCTATTAATATATAAGGATATGAGAAAATCGATGTTTTTTGGTAGTGCCCTATTAATGGCAATAGCATTTACAGGCTGTAAATCGAGCGAGAGTGCTTATAAAAAGGCTTATGAGAGAGCTAAGGCTCAAGCTGCTACAGTTACTCCAGAGGAGAACCAAGCTCCTTCTAACAACACTGTAGAGACGGCTCCAGTAACAGATAATCGTGAGCAGGAGAGCTATGATAACGAGCCAGTGCGTCATGAGAACGTAGCTGTAGTTAGTGGTAATGGCTTAAAGGCTTTTAGCGTAGTAGTAGGCTCTTTCAGCATAAAGGCTAATGCAGATGGTCTTCAGAGCCGTCTAAAGAGCGCTGGTTATGATGCACAGGTGGTGTATAATGGTAGTAACAGAATGTATCGTGTAGTGGCATCGAGCTTTAATGATAAGGCTTCTGCTGTGCAGAGCCGTAACCAGTTGCGTTCTTCTTACCACGACGCATGGCTCCTTGCTAACTAAGTAATGGGGCGTATAATTGCCATAGATTACGGTAAGAAGCGTACAGGCATAGCAGTTACCGACCCTTTGCGTATCATAGCAAATGGGTTGGCTACTGTTTCTACTCCAGAGCTATATGCCTTTTTGCAAGAATATATACAGCGCGAAAAGGTAGACCTTATAGTAATGGGTAAGCCCACACAGCTCAGCGGCAAGCCCAGCGAAAATATGGGGCGTGTAGAGCAGTTTGTCCTTAGATGGAAGAAGGCGTGTCCGAGCGTACCTATAGAGTATTACGATGAGCGTTTTACCTCAGCCTTAGCCCATCAAGCTATGATAAGTGGGGGCGTAAAGAAGAAGGTAAGGAGGCAAGATAAGGGGTTGGTAGACGAAATTTCGGCTACTATCATATTACAAGATTTTATGCGCTCTAAAGGAATGTAACCCATCATTCCTTTTTGTGTTTATAAGCTATTTATTTTATTTCAGAAAAAAGAGAGGATAATAAATGATATTACCAATATATACATACGGTCAGCCAGTGTTAAGAAAGATAGCTCAAGATATACCAGAGAGTTATCCCGAGTTGCAAGAGCTTATAGCCGACATGTTTGAGACCTGCTCTGCGAGCGATGGTGTAGGGCTTGCTGCTCCGCAAGTGGGTAAGCCTATACGTGTGGTAGTGATAGATCTTGATGTGGTTTCAGACAATTTCCCAGAGTATAAAGGCTTTCGTCATGCTTTTATAAACGGGCATATCACAGAGGTGGACGATACTGAAACAGAGGTTATGGAAGAGGGTTGTTTGTCGCTACCAGGTCTTCACGAGAAGGTAGAAAGGCCAAAGCGTGTGCGTGTAAAGTGGATAGACGAAAATATGGAAGAGCACCATGAGTGGCTAAGTGGCTTCTTGGCAAGGGTGGTGCAGCATGAGTTCGACCACTTAGAAGGTAAGGTCTTTACAGATAGAGTTTCGCCTTTTCGTAAACAGATGATAAAGAAGAAGATGAAAGCTCTGTTACAAGGCAAGGTAAGATGTAGCTATAGAGTGAAGCCACCTCTGAAGTAGTTATTTACTAAAGGTATAGGAAAAAGATGCTTAGAAGTGGCATAATAGGTTTGGCGGTAATGTTTTGTATGCCTTCTCTTGCTCAATATAACATAAAAAGGCTATTAGAGCAGGGGCAGCAAAGCTTTTCACAAGGCTATTATGTAGCATCTATGCAGATAGGAATGCGTATAGTAGGGTTGAAGCCCGATATGTATGAAGCATGGTATATGATGGCAAAGTCGAAATATAACCTCGACGACTTTAAAGGTGCTGCTAACGATAGTAGGCGTGCTTTGCTCTTGCAGCCCTATATACCAGATATATACGACCTTTATGCTATGGCTTGTATAAAGGTGGGAAATTATGACAGTGCTATAGAGGCTTACACAAAGGCTCTTGCTTTAGATAAGGATAATAAGACTTATCTCTTTAACCGAGCATATTGTTATTTTGAGAACGGTCAGAGAAAAGATGCCGAAAGAGAGCTTTTAGCTATAACTGATCGGTGGAAAAACTTTACACAAGCCATAACCCTTTTAGATGATATTAAGCATAATAAGACACCGCAAAAGAAAATAAAGAGTGTGCTTAATATTTTTGTCCCTACATTAAAGATTACACCTAATTTACACTCGTTGCCTCTTCTGCCCTTAAAGTAAGCATATATATTTAGTGTGTAACACTATGAAAGCAAGATAGTAAACCTTTTCTTGCTTATTGAAATTTATCATAAAAGGAAAGTATAAATAGGCCATCTTAACATATTTTAGATGAAAAAAAGGTGTGCTTTTTCAGAAAACTTTAGTTACCTTTGTGGTGAAAGAGTTGCCAAAAAAGAAAACTTTTTACGATGTTAAAAATAAAAAGTTTTCCAAAATGGAAAACTTCACACAGCTTTTAAGCTCATAAATATATAAAAAAGAAAAATAATAAAACTATATAACTATGCAAAATTTTACAATTACTAAGCGTGATGGTTCTAAGGAAATGTTTTCTTTAGATAAGATAATGGGTGCTATCTTAAAGGCTTTTGAGAGTGTAAATGCTCCTACTGACCTTACTGCGGTATCTAAGATACTTTCAGACCTTACCATACATAATGATATTACCGTTGAGGATATACAAAATCAAGTGGAGCAGGCTCTTATGAAGGAGGGTTATTACGATGTAGCTAAAAGCTTTATAGTGTATCGTCATCAGCACAGTCAGGACAGGGAAACACAAGATAAGATAAAGTTTCTTACCGAATATTGTGGTGCGAGCAATGCTGCCACAGGGTCGAAGTATGATGCTAATGCTAATGTGGAAAATAAAAACATAGCAACTTTGATAGGTGAGCTGCCTAAGCAAGGCTTTATACGCATTAATAGGCGCTTGCTTACCGATAGGATAAAGCAGATGTATGGTAAAGAGCTTGCCAACGAGTATTTAGACCTCCTTACCCATCATTTTATATATAAGAACGACGAAACTAATCTTGCAAACTACTGCGCTTCCATAACTATGTATCCATGGCTCATTGGAGGCACTACTGCCATAGGGGGCAACTCTTCTGCTCCTACTAACTTAAAGAGCTTTTGTGGAGGCTTTATAAATATGGTCTTCATAGTTTCGAGTATGCTTGCAGGGGCATGTGCTACGCCAGAGTTTCTTATGTATATGAACTATTTTATACAAAAGGAATATGGTAAAGATTATTGGAAGAATGCCGACAAGGTAGTGGATCTTAGTTTGCGTCAGCGTACTATAGATAAGGTTATTACCGATTATTTTGAGCAGATAGTCTATTCTCTTAATCAGCCAACAGGTGCGAGAAATTTTCAGGCTGTCTTCTGGAACATATCTTATTATGATAAGTATTATTTTGAGTCGTTGTTTGGTAATTTCTATTTTCCTGATGGTTCACAACCAGACTGGGAAGGGCTGTCGTGGCTACAAAAGAGGTTTATGACATGGTTTAACAAGGAGCGTACGCGCGCCGTGCTTACATTCCCGGTTGAAACTATGGCTCTTCTTACAGAAAACGGTGAGTGTAGAGATAAGGAGTGGGGCGAATTTACTGCCGAAATGTATAGCAAGGGGCATAGCTTCTTTACGTATATGAGCGACAATGCCGACTCTTTAAGTTCGTGTTGTCGTCTTCGTAATGAGATACAAGACAACGGCTTTTCTTATACACTTGGCGCAGGAGGTGTATCTACAGGCTCAAAGAGTGTGCTAACCATAAACCTTAACCGTTGCATACAGTATGCTGTTAATAAAGGAGAAGATTATAAACTATTCTTAGATCACGTTATAAAGCTCTGCCATAAGGTGCAGTTAGCATATAACGAAAACCTTAAACATTTCCTTAAGAATAAGATGTTGCCCTTGTTTGATGCTGGATATATTAACATTAACAGGCAATATCTTACTATAGGCATTAATGGGCTTGTAGAGGCAGCCGAGTTTATGGGGCTTGATATTACCCCTAATGAAGATTATAAACATTTTGTTCAGGGTGTTTTAGGTCTTATAGAGCAAAACAATAAAGCCTTTAGGACTAAGGAAGCTATGTTTAAT
This sequence comes from Prevotella sp. C0209C1, assembly GCF_056583855.1. NCBI lineage: Bacteria > Pseudomonadati > Bacteroidota > Bacteroidia > Bacteroidales > Prevotellaceae > Prevotella > Prevotella sp. C0209C1. Next base: position 18,775 of record NZ_JBWPJP010000030.1, read on the forward strand.
TGTGAGATGATACCTGCCGAAAATGTAGGTGTAAAACATGCAAAGTGGGATAGGGAAGATGGCTACTTTGTGCCTCGCGATTGTTATAATAGCTATTTTTATCGTGTAGAGGATACAGGGCTTACTATTTTAGACAAGTTTAAGCTGCATGGTGCGCCTTATATAGAGCATCTAACAGGAGGATCCGCCCTGCACATGAATTTAGATGAACATCTATCTAAAGCACAATATAAGCAGCTTTTAACAGTGGCTGCTAAGGAAGGTTGTAACTATTTTACCTTTAACATTCCTAATACTATATGCAACGATTGTGGACATATAGATAAGCGTTATCTAAAAGAGTGTCCTTGTTGCCATTCTAAGAATGTAGACTACCTTACACGTGTTATAGGGTATATGAAGCGGGTAAGCAACTTTTCGCAGCCTCGACAGCAAGAAGCTGCAAAGAGGTTTTATGCAGGAAGCGATAAGATGGAATAGTAAAAACATAAAAAGAATGGTATGCTCAGATTTGTAGGTACAGATATAGTGTGTCAAGAGTATCCAGATGAGATAACTCTTGCTATAAATATCTCGGGGTGTCCATGCCACTGTCCTGGCTGTCATAGTAGTTTTTTGGCGCAAAACACAGGGCAGATGCTTTCCACAGAGGTGTTAGAAGTCTTGATAGAAAGTACCGAAAGCTCCATTTCATGCGTTGGGTTTATGGGTGGTGATGCTAATCCTAAGTGTATAAACAGTTTTGCACGGTACATTAAGGCGCATCACCCAGAACTTAAAGTGGGGTGGTATTCTGGAAGAACGGTTATAGCTTCAGATATAGAACTGTGCAATTTCGATTACATTAAGATAGGACCTTATCTAAAGCATTTGGGCGGATTAAAGTCGAAACGCACCAATCAGCGTATGTATCATATCAGCTCTTCTGGCGAGATGGTAGATATAACCTACCGTTTTCAGTAATATATATCGTTTTGATGGTTAAGATAATGTTTAGGGTATAAATAAAAGAGAGTGTGCCAGAAAACACACTCTCTTTTATTTATTTTTTGCTTTTAACAGGCAACCCCATAATTGGGATATACCATAAGAGGAAAACTGATATATTTATATCTAAACTTATTTATCTAATAACTTAGTATTGGAATTAAGCTCTACCTCTGATCCCATTATCATCATCTTAGCCTTTGCGCTATAATTAGTTACCATTTTCTTGCTTGATAAAAGTATATGTTCTGTTATATTAGCATCTACCTTATCCAGTCCCATTTGTTTTAACTGTTCCCAGTTGTTTTTTATGCCTTGTATAGCATCGTCATCAAGCCCTTGTTCTTTAAGCTGGCTGAAAATGTAATCTTTAGTTTCAGCGCTATCCATATTTGCCTTGCTATTACCAACAATGCCCGTAGTGCCTAAAATAGAAGAAATACCCCATGTTGTTTTTATCTTTAACCCACCAAACTCTCTTATCTCACTATTTCCATTTTTAAAGGTTTTCCCATAAACAGAATAGATACCAGTCTGCGTAAAGGTCTTGAGCAAATTTTCTTCAGAGAATTTTGTAGAAAGTGCCATTATTAATTTTGCTTTTGAAACATTCTTTTCAAGAGCAGGATTTTCTTTATATAGCTTTTCTATGTCAGCTATAGCTCCTTTTGAAATCTTTGCAATAACATCGTTATAGTTTACTATTTTTATCAGCTTCCCATTCTTATCTGTCTGAAATAATATAGGAGTATCTACAAGATACTTTGCTGCGCCAAGTGTGTTACCAGCCAAAACAGCTTCTCCTTCTATGTTTAGCTTTGATGTTACGTCTTCAAGCAAGGCTCCTTTATCATTAACATCTTTCACTGTGATGGTAGATAAATATGTTGTCTTTACTTGTTTTGTACCACTTCCCATAGGAAGACTAATCTTCGTAGTAGTCTCATTCTCATAATGAGCAACATCTCCTTTTTTTAGCTCTGGCTTAACAAAGGTTTGTGCACTTGCACTAAAAACTGCTGTAATGATAGCAATTGACAAAACTAATCTTTTCATAAGCTTTACATTATATATATATGTTTAGAAAAAAAGTCCGCAATAATGGTTTATATAACCATTAATAATACGGACTTGCTATTATAATTAATAAGATCTTGCTATCAATACGCGATATTTGGCAGGTTTACCACTTACCATATCTACCCCTAAAGTTTGCTCGAACATATATGGTACACATCTAATTGTAGCTTGTGTGTCTTCTTTTATTTTAGCTTCAGTTTCTTCTGTTCCGTCCCAATGGCATAAGAAGAATCCACCATTTTTTATCTTTTCTTTAAACTCTTCATAATCCTCACATTCATAAATATGAGCATCACGAAAAGCAAGTGCTTTCTTAAAGATATTATCTTGTATTTCGTCTAAAAGATGTTTTATATAATCGGTAATACCATCGAAACTTACACTCTCTTTCTCTAAGGTATCGCGACGCATTACCTCTATGGTGTTGTTTTCGAGATCTCTTCCGCCCATAGCTAAGCGTACAGGAACTCCTTTTAGCTCGTAGTCAGCAAACTTAAAGCCGGGACGCTTGTTGTCGCTATCATCAAATTTTACTGTTACCCCTGCTTCACGTAGCTCATCAATGACAGGTTGTAGCTTGTTCTTAAGCTGCTCAAGCTGCTCTTCACCCTTAAAAATAGGTATGATAACTACCTGAATAGGAGCAATCTTTGGTGGAAGTACCAACCCATTATCATCAGAATGGGTCATTATCAAAGCACCTATAAGACGAGTGCTAACACCCCAAGATGTTGCCCATACATATTCTGGCTTATTTTCTTTATTTAAGAAAGTTACATCAAAACTCTTTGCAAAATTTTGCCCTAAGAAATGTGAGGTACCACTTTGCAAGGCTTTGCCGTCTTGCATCATTGCTTCTATAGTATATGTGTCTAAAGCTCCTGCAAAGCGTTCTGTTTCGCTTTTCACTCCTTGAATAACAGGCACTGCTAACCATTTCTCAGCAAAGTCGGCATATACCTTTAGCATTAGTTTAGCCTCTTCTTCTGCTTCTTGTTTTGTGGCATGAGCAGTATGACCTTCTTGCCATAAAAACTCCGAAGTACGCAAAAACGGACGTGTGCGCATTTCCCAACGCATCACATTACACCACTGGTTACACATTAAGGGAAGGTCGCGCCACGAATGTATCCAGTTCTTATAAGTATTCCAAATAATAGTTTCACTTGTTGGACGAATTATCAATTCTTCTTCCAACTTTGCATTAGGGTCAACCTCTACACCTTCACCGTTTTCTTTAGTTTTCAATCTATAGTGTGTAACAACGGCAGCCTCTTTAGCAAAACCTTCTACATGTTCAGCCTCACGCGATAAGAAGCTCTTTGGTATTAGCAGTGGGAAATAAGCATTTTGCACACCAGTAGCCTTAAACATCTTATCTAATTGTCCTTGAATATTCTCCCAAATAGCATATCCATAAGGCTTTATCACCATACAACCACGTACAGCCGACTGCTCTGCCAAGTCAGCTTTTACTACTAAGTCGTTGTACCATTGAGAATAATTATCAGCTCTTTTGGTAAGCTCTTTTAGTTCTTTTGCCATATTTTCTATTAATGTTATGTCTTTAATATGATGGAAATATCTTTTTATAAAGTCTGTTAAGAATGTATATATAGATATTTACCTATTCTAATATCTTTGTGCAAATTTACAAAAAAATGTTGGCAAAAAGATAGTAATATATTAATTTGTTTAATAAGGATAAGGTATATAAGTAAATGTAAAACAATGCATAGCCTCAGCGTGAGCCTTTTTATGTATCAAGAAAGGTGGAAAACTCGGACGCAAGGTAGGCTCTGTAAAAACGACAGAACAGATGAAAGCCGAATATAAGGAAGTAATAAGTTTGCCCGCAAGGGGTATTCCATTCGGGATGTGGCGAAGTTGAGAGTGGTAAAGGAGTAAGTACTGTACAACGAGTGAAATGTAGACTTAACTCGTGATGAGTATTTTTCACTAAGTTGCAAAATAAGCGCAAATATTACTGCGTTTATGCGGAAATGTGAAGTATTATAATTACCTTTACATTCAAATTCGCATCTGAATATGGCAAATAAAGAATTAAACAGGCTAAAAGTTGTTCTTGCTGAAAAAAAGAAAACGAACAAATGGCTTGGTGAACAACTGGGAAAGGACAAAACAACTATATCAAAATGGTGTACCAATACTTGCCAACCAGATTTGGGTAATCTTATGAAGATAGCCAAACTGCTTGAGGTAGAAGTGACTGACCTTCTCAGGGAAGACAATATAGACTGATAAAATGACAACAGACAATAAAGACAACAAACTCTCAATAGGGAGTAGCGATTATGCCGAGATACTGCGACATGCTGTCGCAGTAATTGAGCACGCACGGACGGAGATAGCCCGACATATCAATGGCTATGTTTCTACTGCCTATTGGGAGATTGGTCAAATGCTTCATGAGCGTAAGATTGAAAGTGGATATGGTGATAGTGTAGTAAAAAGACTGTCTGTAGACCTGAAAGAACGCTATCCAAAGATGGGTGTTTCACCGCGCCAACTTTGGAACATAAAGAAATTTTACGAGCGTTACGTTGGGCATGATGAAAAAGTGCTACGCTCCGTAGCACTTTTGCCGTGGTCGCACAATCTGCTATTTATCAGTTGATAGTATCGAAAGAGAAGTTACAGAAAGTCCTTGCTGACGAGATAAAGGCGGTTAGTGAGGAAAAGAAATATTATAACATGGACATTCAAAGAATAAATCAGCATACATCCGCTTTCAATGAGATAACGCATTACATTGAGAGCGATAATGGCAAAGAAAAGGTTGAAGTATGGTTTGCACGCGAGCTTCAGTCTGTTCTTGGCTATGCACGTTGGGAGAATTTTACTATAGCTATAGGCCGAGCAGTCGAATCATGTAAATCACAGAATATCAATGTGAATGATCATTTTCGTGAGGTCACGAAAATGATAAGCTTGGCAAAAGGTGCTAAGCGTGAAGTCAAGGACTATATGCTTACTCGCTTTGCCTGCTATCTCATAACCCAGAATGGTGATCCAAAGAAAGAAGAAATAGCATTTGCACAAGGTTATTTTGCATTACAGACAAGGCGGGCTGAACTTATAGCTGAGCATTTGCAGCAAGTGTCACGTCTGGAAACACGCGATCGACTACGTGCTTCAGAAAAACAATTGTCTCGCAACATTTATGAGCGTGGTGTTGATGACCGTGGATTTGGTCGTATACGTTCAAAAGGTGACACGGCTTTGTTTGGCGGACATACCACCGAAGACATGAAACTTCGCCTCGGCATCAAGTCAACACGTCCGTTGGCTGACTTTCTTCCTACGCTGACCATTGCTGCAAAAAACCTCGCAACAGAAATGACAAATTACAATGTGGAGCAGAAGGACCTTTATGGTGAACAGAGCATTACTGCCGAACACATTCAGAACAATGTCAGCGTGAGGCAGATGCTGGGGCAACGAGGCATAAAACCCGAAAACCTTCCTCCCGCTGAGGACATCAAGAAAGTGGAGCGCAGAGTGGCAAGCAACGAGAAGAAAATAGAAAAAACTTCAAACAAATTGCCAAAGAAGGTAGAATAATATAGAACACTTACTGACGAGATTAAGGCGGTTAGTGAGGAAAAAGGAAATAATAAGACAAAGATATAGCAAGATGGAGCAGAATTTCAGCTTTAACGAATTGGTATCATATTTAAAAGATATGAACAAAGAGTATCGTTCTCTTTCATATTATCTATTTGCAATCAAATATGGAGAATCTCTAAAAGACAAAAATCTTACGGAGATTGTACGTTCTGCAGGCCTTACTAAAAGTATGTCTAAAGAACTTAGTAAGGGAATGCGACTTTATAAAGTTCTTAAAAGTGACAAATTGGGACTATTATCAAAGGGTAAAAGCGACATTCAAAATCCTAATACACAAATCAATTATTTTTTAACTGATTTGGCAATAAACAATTCAATTTTATATCTCACCGCCCTCCGCACCAAGCCCTTTATGCTTCTTGCCGGTATCAGCGGTACTGGCAAAAGCCGCATTGTGCGTAAGTTGGCACAAGCGACAATTACCGAGGAGTTGCAAAGGGCTAATGGATATACGGGCGATGACTTTGCTAATGACCGTTGGAAGCTGCATTCGCCTGCCAATTTTGAACTGATACAAGTGAAGCCGAACTGGCACAACTCGATGGACGTAATCGGTTATCTGTCTAACATTCCGAGTCCGCACTATGTATTCACTCCATTCATTGAGTTTATCGTTAAGGCATGGCAGCATCCCGAAGTGCCGTTCTTTTTGTGTCTCGATGAAATGAACCTTGCTCCAGTGGAGGAATACTTTGCCGAGTTTCTGAGTGCCATTGAGAGTCGTAGTTTTGAGGGTGAAGAGTACTTGACTGACCCAATCATTAAGCCATTTAACTCGTTTGGAGAAGAAGTGGCGAAAATGATGGTAAACACGTTGTTCCCAAACTTCACGGCTGCCGACAAAAATTCTTTCTTAGGAAAGGTTGTTGACCATCTTGAAACGAAAGGTCTGACCTTGCCCAAGAATCTCATTGTAATAGGTACTGTGAACATGGACGAGACAACTTTCTCTTTCTCACGCAAGGTGCTCGACAGAGCCATGTCAGTAGAAATGAACGAGGTGAACTACGACAGTTTTCTTACCGACACAACAGACGATGACCTTAAAGCCATTGTTAAGGCATTAGAGGAAAACGATGATGCAGACTTGAACACTCTGCTCGTTGACCGTCACATCGAAGCAAGGGAAATCATAGACGATCTGGGCGATGATGCAAGATTTGCCATAGACTATCTGAAGCGCATCAATGCCTTGCTTGAAGGCACACCTTTCAAGCTTGGCTATCGTGCCGCCAATGAAGCGCTGATATATCTACAAGCATCGTATGAGTTCGGACAGACCAACCGCATAGCAGCACTTGACAACTTTACACTGATGAAAATTCTCTCACGCATAGAGGGCGATGAAACGAAACTGAAAATCACCGATTCGGAAGCAGACAAGGAACGCATAGCCAAAGCAGAGGTGAATGTGGATGAAGCCAAGCAATATGGCGAAATGAACATACTTACCGCCTTGCGCTACATCATCACAAATCAGTTGGGAGAACAAGACAAGCTACATTCCGTCAAAAAGATAGACAGTATGCTCAGCCAACTGAAGCGTAACCATTTTGTTTCTTTCTGGAACTAAACATTCATGCTCACAAAAGTATGGCAAGTGTATTCAACTTTGAAGTGACAAACGAGGACTTGCTTGTAAGGTTCTCTTGTCCTAATCATGAGCGGAGAATAACCGAGACCATCCGCAATCTCTGTATCGACACCATTAATACTGACAGTGCCGCAAAGTTGTTGTGCCGCTACACATCGGAAACACAGCATGTTAAGTTTTCTTTTAACGGATACGCACAGGAAGGAAATGACATCCGCTATGAAGCCGTATTCTTCGAGAATACAGAATATCCACTTATTGTGCGTGGTAAGGGCAAGAACTTAGAAAAATTGTCACTTGCTATCAACGACCATCTGCGCACCGATGGTAAGGACAAAAGCACCATTATCAGCACAGGCGATGAACTGTATGGGTCGCTGAACTTTCACAACCAAGTGGGTATGACAGACTTCTGCATCACCTACAAAGTGAAAGGGGATGAACAATCCAAGGAATTGAAGTTCATGACCGAGGTTTTGAGCTATAAACTTGACTACCGCTCAGACTTGAAGACAATTATCTCTGACATAGAGTATGAGTATGCTATGCTGAGTACATCGTTTCTGAAGGATACTTATCTCAGTATGCGTCAAGGCACAGGTGAAAGCAATCCGCTGATATGGTGGCAAATATTCAAGTCGTGCTATGCCGACATTATGGAGGCTGCACGCCAAATCGTTGACCGTCCCAAACAGCGTTTGCGCTCCGTAGCTAAGTATGAGAGAGCGGAACGCATGACATATATTCCAAGAGAACTGGAAAACGAATACCAGATGCATAAGGACAATCCTGCCCATTTGTACCGCACGGAGGAACTGACGCTGAGCCATGACACAATAGAAAATCGTTTCTTGAAATATGCTATTCGGGAAATGACACACCGCTTTGCTGTGGTGAAGGAACACATTATGACCGCTATGCACCTTGACGACCCGAAGCGCATAGACACTTCGCTTGAAGATATGGAGAACGAGCTGATGCAACTCTCGAACAATGCTTTTTTCCGTGGTGTAGGACAGTTCAAGGGGTTTACGCAAGATAACCTCGTTATGAAGCAAGCCCAAGGTTACAAAACCATTATGGAGAAATGGGTGGAACTGCAACAGGGCTACGAATTAGAGGATGGCTTGCGCAAACTGGAAGTGAAGGACATTTGCGACCTATATGAGATATGGTGCTTTATCAAAGTGAAGAACATTGTGCAGGATGTGATGAAGGAATTGTGCAAGGATGCCAAGCCAAAGGTGAACGGCAGAGACATTAGCAACGACTTTATTCCGCAACTCGTATATGGCGGTTCGGTGAGTTTCATCAACCAAGACGGCATTGAATTGGCAAGTGTATGCTACAATGCCGAGGTGCATAAAGACAAATCCCTTTCAGCCATAAGCGGAACAAACACCATGACGACTGTGCAGCGTCCTGACATTGTGCTGAGACTGAGCAAGCAAGCTGAAGGTAATATGAAGTTCACCTACCTGTTTGATGCCAAATACCGAATAGCCGACACGGATGAGAACGGCTGCAGATATGACAGCCGTTATGATGTGCCACCAGCTGATGCCATTGACCAGATGCATCGTTACCGTGATGCCATATACTACACGGAAGAAGGACGTGACCACGAACACTTAAAGAAAGAAATCATAGCTGGTTATGTGCTGTTTCCTGGACACATACCGTTGGAGGCACTTGACGCAGAGAATGGTGACTATTACTATCAGCAGTCTAACCGCTTGATTGGGATTGGTGCATTCCCCTTGCGCCCCGACCAAGAGCAGCATGCTGGGGACGGAAGCATCATCATAAATGCCAACAATTCGGAGCAAGCCTTGCGCCTACAGATTCGCCATTGGCTTGAGGATGACAACGGACGGGAACGGTTGTTGGAAGAAAGCATACCTCAAAAGGGGTTGGAATACTCGGATGAGCCAGTTAATAAAGGTACATTCTACATTGCATCAGTAGATAGCCATGTGAATACCGCCAAGGAACTGGTGCTGAATGGTCAAAGCCAAATCTTCTTCTCTGGCTATAAATCCATTCTGTCTGGTGTTGATTTCCAAAAGATAAAATACTTTGCGCCTGTGGATAACCACTTGGTAAAAGGATATTATCAGGTACTCTCAGTGGAAGCGATGGACATGAGTGAAGCACTGGTAAAAGAAAAGGCGCAGGCAAAAGGGCAAGCCAAGAACTATAAAGGTTATGACAAGCCAATCCGCATTTGCTTGAAATTAGGCAAATACACTTTGCTGTCCACTCCTTTTGTCTACGGACTTGACAGTAACGCGTCCAAAGGTATTGCTATGACAAGGAAAGAGTTTAAGGAGTATTGCAAAAGAACAAAAGTTTTGGATAATCAATTCTAATATTGGATAATATAGCAATATAGAACCTTTTATGGCAAGAAACAAAAGAAACATACGAAAAGGATACATTCTTTTGACCTAACAAAGACTATTTATAAAAAGCTCATTTATATATTATTAAGAAGACATGTATTGGAATAGAAAACGAGAATATTGCAAAGTAAAAATAATCTATTTTTAATACAAAAATAGATTAAAAATGAAGTAAAAATAATCTATTTTTGTTTTTAGGACGTTATTTTTATCTTTTAAATAGTCGTCCCTTAAAAACTATATTTCAGCATAAAGTTTGTATTGACAAGCTTTATGCTGATTCTTTTTATAAGGTAC
>NZ_JBWPJP010000031.1:0-27870 GCF_056583855.1 Prevotella sp. C0209C1
GTTGAGAAGTGGAAAGGTAAGGCATATCGACTTGTGATTCAAAGACAGAAACGGATGGATGGTGTGCAGGATTTTTGGGAAGGAGAATACACATACCGTTGTATCCTGACTAACGACTATGATTCTTCCGTAAGAGAAATTGTCGAGTTCTATAACCCTCGTGGAGAAAAGGAACGTATCTTCGATGATATGAACAATGGTTTCGGGTGGGACAGATTGCCCAAATCCTTCATGGCAGAGAACACAGTGTTCCTTCTTCTTACAGCACTTATCCGTAACTTTTACAAGGCCATTATTCAAAGACTTGACGTAAAGAAGTTCGGACTCAATGTAACAAGTCGCATAAAAGCGTTTGTCTTCAGGTTTATCTCTGTACCAGCCAAGTGGATCAAGACATCAAGGCGGTATGTGCTGAATATCTATACCTGTAATTATGCTTACGCAGATGTTTTCCAGACTGATTTTGGATAGTGCCTACAACTTATGGGAATGATATTGTGTATTGCCTCAAGTCACATTGTGGGGTAAGGGGATATTGTAGGCAGAAGTGGGTGCTTCAAGTTCAAATTATCTGCAAATTCAGTAATGAGAGGACGTGTAAACGCAATAAGAACCTTCAAGGGCTTAGTTGCGGATTTGAGGTTAAATAAAATATATGAGAACTGCTAATATCGAATTGAATACATTGTTCAATGCCGATGTCTTTGGCCTGAAAATGTACCAAGTTATTTTTTAATCATTACTTAGGAATATATATATAAGTATAGTAGGTGCAAGTCGAGGGCAAAGTAAATCAATGGTGTGTAAAAGCATCACAATATAAAAAAGGATATGTCAGATAATTTACGTCAGAAGACAAAAAACGGATTAATATGGAGTACGGTAGAACGTTTTTCTAATCAGAGTGTAGGTTTTGTGTTTTCTATTATTCTTGCGCGTTTGCTTTGCCCCAGTGATTATGGTATAGTAGCTATGATTACTATATTTTTTGCAGTGGCTCAAGCATTTGTAGATAGTGGCTTTGCAAATGCACTTATACGGAAAAACAATAGAACAGAAAAAGATCTTTCTACTTGTTTTTATTTTAATATAGTAGTAGGACTTTTTGCATATATAGTGTTTTTTATCGCAGCACCATGGATAGCTAATTTTTATAATCAGCCTATACTGACTATGATTATAAGATTAGAATCTGTTACTATGTTTTTAAACTCATTATGTATAGTACAGCAAGCATTGCTTACTATCCAGATCAACTTTAAGACACAGGCTAAAATATCTCTTGCATCAACGATAATGTCTGGTATTATAGGTGTAATATTGGCATACAATGGGTTTGGCGTTTGGGCTTTAGTATGGCAGGGTATAAGTAATGCTTTAGTTAGAATGATTTTGTTATGGAAGTTTTCTACGTGGCGACCACGATATGGGTTTTCTAAAGAATCGTTTCATTATCTTTTTGGTTATGGTTCAAAGCTATTAGCTTCAGGGTTATTAGATACTACATATAATAATATTTATCCTATTATTATTGGTAAGCTGTTTACTCCTGCAGACTTGGGATATTTCTCAAGAGCTCAAGGTTTAGCAACATTGCCTTCTTCTAATCTGACAAGTGTGTTGCAGCGTGTTACTTTTCCAGTGTTGAGCGAAATACAAGATGATATGGAAAGGCTTGAAACTAACTATCGAAAGCTTTTAAAGATGTCAGCATTTATTATTTTCCCGTTGATGATGTTGTTAGCTGCCATTGCCAGACCATTAGTAGATATTTTATTAACAGATAAATGGGATAATTGTGTTATATATCTACAAATATTATGTGTTGCGCTGATGTGGCATCCTATACATGCTATTAATCTTAATTTGCTGCAAGTAAAAGGCAGGTCTGACCTGTTTTTACGGTTAGAAATAATAAAAAAGATATTAGGTGTAATTATTATTTTAATAACATTCTCTATGGGCCTAAAAGCTATGTGCATAGGGTTGGTAATCAACTCAATAATAGCACTAACTATAAACACTTTTTATACTGGTAAACTTATTTCTATAGGATTTATAAGGCAAGTAAAAGATTTGTTACCTATCATTTTAAGCTCTATATTACTATTGATAGTATCAAGTGGTTGTGTCTATTTTATAGAAAATGTGATATTACAAATAATAGTAGGAACAGTTATTGGAATAGGCTGTTATGTAGGTGTCGCAATACTATTTAGATATAATGAGATAGAATATATAAAACAATTTATAATAGCAAAATAATGAGAATATTACATTGTATAGTAGATGATAAATTTATAGATGAAGAAATAAATATTTTTGAAGATACTAAAGGTAAACACTATATGGAGTATATCTTTATAGCTGAAAATAACAATAATCACTTTACTTATATTAAGAATAAGGAGCTTATACGTGTTATACCTATGGGAGAAAGTGTAGAATATATTAATAATGGTAATTTCGATTTAGTTATATTACACAGTCTTAACTCTATACCTATAGACTATATCTCTAAAATAAAAAACAATGTAAAAATATTATGGAAAGCTTGGGGGTTTGATTTATATAGGTACCCTAATGAGATTAGACCATTTATACGACTAAAGAGATTGAAACCTCTAACAAAAAAGTATTGGAATAAAAACTATAAGAAGCAAAGAATTATAAATCTGAAGGTTTTTATTTATGATTTAATATATAATAAGAGGATAAAACAGTCAATAGAGCGTATAGATTATTTTTCTGGTTGCCTACCTATAGAATATAAGCTTATAAAAGATAGTGTACCATATTTTAAAGCTAAACATTTACCATTTGCTTATTTTGATAGAAAAGATCCATTTACTGATGAGAACATAGACCATTATCCGCAATTAGATTCTTATATACTTGTTGGGAATGCGGCAGGATTACCAAATAATCACCTTGATATATTAGCAAAACTAAAATGTAACACTACAGCGGAACGTAAAATATTGTTGCCTCTAAATTATGGGGGTGATGGAAAGTATATAGACTATGTGATAAATGACGCTAAGAGCTATTGGGGAGATAATAATATAGTTGCACTTAGAGACTTTATGCCAAAAACAGAGTATTTTAAGCTATTAGAAAAATGTGGATATGCTATATTTGGACATGAGCAGCAGGCAGCGTTAGGTAATATATATAAAATGCTGTGGCAGGGAAGTAAGGTTTTTCTATCAGAAACATCAGTGAACTTTAAATATTTTAAATCGATAGGAATGATAGTTTTCTCTATTCAAAGCGATTTGACATTAAAATCTATTAATAGGCCTTTATCTATGGAGGAGAAAAAGAATAATAGAGAAGTGATATTAAAACATTCTTCTGTAAAAGATGCTCTAAATGAGATTTGTAATATATACACAACAGTAGAAAAAGACAAGGTATAACCAAAAGTAAAGAAGAAATGAATAAAAGTTATCTTTCATATCTTATAGAGATAATAAGAAATAAGTTTTATGCAGAGCTGTTTCGCTCTAATTATTTCAGAAAATTACAGGAAAAGAATCTTAAAAAGGCTTTTTCTTTAAAGTATAGAGCGTCACATAAGGAGTCGTTAAACTGGGAAAATCCGCAAACGCTCGATGCTAAAATAATGTGGCTTGAAGCTTTGAGCGATACCTCTGTATGGTCTGACTTAGCAGATAAATATAAGGTTAGAGATTATATTATCCAAAAAGGATATGAAGAGATATTACCTAAGTGTTATGGCGTGTGGGACAGAGTGGAAGATATTGACTTTAATATTTTACCAAAGAAGTTTGTTATAAAATGTACACACGATTGTGGCTCTACCATAATGATAAAGGATAAGGCTGCGGAAAATTGGGAAAATATAGCTAACTACTTAAAAACCAAGTTAATACCAATAGGGGGGTATTGTAGTAGAGCCACATTATAAAAAGATAAAGCCTCGAGTTATAGTAGAGGAGCTGTTAGAGGACCAAGCAACACAAGGTTTATCGTCTTCGTTGGTAGATTATAAGGTGTGGTGCTTTAATGGTAAGCCTTATATAGTATTATTGTGTTATGATAGGAAGAAAAAAGAAAATGGACATTCTTCAGTAACCGTCGATTTATATACTAAAGACACATGGCAGCATAGGCGTGATTTGCTTACTGATAAAAGTGCAAAATATAAGGATATTCCTCGTCCCAAATGCTTAGAGAAGATGCTTGATATAGCAAAAGATTTGTCTGATGGTTTTCCACAAGTGAGAGTAGACTTTTATATAATAAACAATAAACCATATTTTGGAGAATTAACCTTTACATCTGCTGCAGCATCACATTATTATTTTACGGAAGAAGCACAGAGAGAGTTTGCTAAAGCTATAGATCTAACAAACGTAAAACTAAAGTAATGATGAGCATATATAACATATTAATTAAGATAATTAGCTACGGTTATAACACTATTGTTAATATTGTGTTTAAGATATATGTTAAGATAAAGTTTAATAATATTTGGCAACTTAAAGAGCATCTTAGGTTAAACTATCCTAAAACAGGGGGTAAAAGGCTACTTGCCATTTACGATACTACTTTTTCTAAATATGGTAGCTGGATAGGACATGAATGTGTTATGGACAGTATACCTTTCTTTCCTCATGGTTTTACAGGTGTTTTTATTTCAAATGGAGCTAAAATAGGTAAGAATTGTATAATATTTCAGCAAGTTACTATTGGTAGTAATACTATAAAAGAGCATCCTAAATTTGGTTCTCCTACTATAGGTAATAATGTTTATATAGGGGCAGGAGCAAAGATAATAGGCAATATTAAGATAGGAGATAATTGCAGAATAGGGGCTAATGCTGTTGTTGTTACAGATATTGAGCCTAATACAGTAGCTGTCCCTGAGACAAGGCTAATTATGAAGAAAAATATATTAGATAATAAATTTTATTCTAAGAGAAATAATAAGTGGTGCTATTACGATTTTAATAAAGAGAAGTTTGTTTCATGTTAATAAAAGATTAAAGTGAAATGGGTATATAATAAAAAATATTAGTTGATATTAGTAAAAATAATTAATTTTGTTTTATGAAGATGAGCCTTTTATATTAATGCTTCATTTTTTATTCTTCTTAGAGTTTTATATAGATAAAGAAAGTAAAAAGATAGGATACTTATTTAATATAAAAGATAAAAAAAGGCAATAAGCTACTATGAAAAAAAAAATACTTACCTTTGCTACTATCTATAAAACAACTAACAGATTGTAATGAGCATAAATAACAATTATAAAATAGCCGTTGCCGGGTCAGGTTATGTAGGACTAAGTATTGCTACTTTGCTTAGCCAACACAACGAAGTGGTTACTGTTGATATCATGGAAGAGAAGGTAAGAATGATAAACAATGGCATTTCACCTATTCAAGATGATTATATTGAAGATTATCTAAAAAACAAATCGCTTAACCTTAAAGCTACAACTAATGGGAAAGAAGCTTATAAAGACGCTCATTTTGTAATTATAGCAACACCTACTAATTATGATCCTGTACGCAACTATTTCGACACACAACATGTGGAAGAAGTAATAAGACTTGTTACTGAGGTTAATCCACAGGCTATTATGATAATAAAATCTACTATTCCTGTGGGGTATACAGAGAGTGTTCGACAAAAATATAAAAGTGATAAAATTATTTTTGCACCAGAATTTCTACGCGAAAGTAAGGCTCTATATGACAATCTTTATCCCAGTAGGATTATTATTGGGCGTCCAGAAAATAATGAGGAATTAGATAAAAATGCTCATCTTTTTGCTCATCTTTTACAACAAGGTGCTATAAAAGAAAATATTCCTACTCTTTTTATGAATCTTACAGAGGCAGAAGCCGTAAAACTTTTTGCTAATACTTATTTAGCCTTACGTATAAGTTATTTTAACGAATTAGATACTTATGCAGAAGTAAAAGGATTAGATACAGCTAATATAATACAAGGGGTATGCTTAGATCCTCGTATAGGAGCATTTTATAATAACCCTTCATTCGGTTACGGTGGCTATTGCTTACCTAAAGATACAAAGCAGCTGTTAGCAAACTATGAAAATGTTCCAGAAAACTTAATACAAGCAATAGTAGAAAGTAATCGTACTCGCAAAGATTTTATTGCCAATCAGGTACTACATACTGCAGGATATTATGACTATAATGATTGTGGTGATTATAATCCTAAAAGTGAAAAAGAATGTGTTATAGGGGTTTATCGACTTACAATGAAATCAAATAGCGATAATTTTAGGCAAAGCTCAATACAAGGTGTTATGAAACGCATAAAAGCTAAAGGAGCTCAAGTTATTATATATGAACCAACTCTAAAAGATAATACAACCTTTTTTGGTAGTAAGATAGTTAACAATCTTGATAAATTTAAACAGCTTTCACATGCTATTATAGCTAATCGTTATGATAGCTGTCTTGATGATATTAAAGAAAAAGTATATACAAGGGATATCTTTAAGCGAGATTAATAATATTATTTACATTATAATAAAACATATAATAGGATAAACTATAATCTTACCTACTCTTATATCTCGCATTTATTTCTTATCTTTGTACTCTTTAATATTGTAGATAAGAAAAGCGGTTATTATGGCAAATTTTAAAAGGGTTATAGGGCAAATAGATGCTATACAACGATTAAAAACACTTGTAAAGGAGAATCGTGTGCCGCATGCAATACTATTTTGCGGAGAAAAGGGGGTAGGCAAAATGGCGCTTGCTATGGATTTTGCTTGCTACCTTCTATCTGAAGGAATGCAAAAAGGCAATACAATATTAAATGCTGATGCACATATAGAAGCTATGCTTCGTAAGTGGGAACACCCTGACCTTCACTTTACTTATCCTACAATAAAAGATGCTTCTATGGGAGCTGAACATCAACCAATAAGTTATGATTACATAAAAGAATGGCGAAAAATGATTCTACAAGGTTCTTATTTTACTATACAGCAATGGATGGATCACATGAAAGCCACTAACCAACAGGCAATTATAACAGGTGCTGAGGCAGATGAACTGACACGTAAATTATCACTTAAATCGAGTCAAGGAGGATTTAAAGTGTCTATTATATGGTTACCTGAACGCATGAACCAAA
Source organism: Prevotella sp. C0209C1 (assembly GCF_056583855.1). Taxonomy (NCBI): domain Bacteria; kingdom Pseudomonadati; phylum Bacteroidota; class Bacteroidia; order Bacteroidales; family Prevotellaceae; genus Prevotella; species Prevotella sp. C0209C1. The sequence goes on from NZ_JBWPJP010000031.1 coordinate 7,153, forward strand.
CATCGGCTAATAAAATGCTAAAACTTTTAGAAGAGCCTCCTTTGGGTACTATCTTTCTTTTAGTAAGTGAAGAGCCAGACCAAATCCTTGAAACTATACGCAGCCGAACGCAACGTATTGATATTAAACGTATTGATGATGCTACTATAGAGCACTCTCTTATAGAACAACGCGGTATAGATAAAGATATGGCACGCCGTATAGCACACCTTGCTAATGGTAGCTGGCTTAAAGCTTTAGAAACTATAAATACAGATAATGAAAATAAAGAGTTTCTTAAACAGTTTCAAGTATTAATGCGCCTTGCATATCTACGTAACTTAAAAGAGCTAAAGACTTGGTCAGACAATATAAGTATGTACGGTAGAGAGAAACAACGCCGTATGTTATACTATTTCATGCAGCAAATACGAGAAAATTTTATGTATAATTTTTCTCAACCAGAGTTAATATATCTGACTATGGAAGAGGAGAATTTTGCAAAGAATTTTTCTCGCTTTATTAATGAAGCAAATATAATAGAAATAAATGAATTGTTAGAATTAGCATATAGGGATATTCGTCAGAATGCAAATGCAAAAATAGTTTTTTACGATTTAGCATTAAAGATGATATTACTCATATTAAAGAAATAACAAATACATGTTTATAAGCATATATATATATTAAATAAGAAAGTTTTCAATGGACTATAATAATATGAAATTTAAGGTTTGGCATGGCTGCGCAAGAGGGCTTAGTAATGCTGGATGTGGGCGCCAAAACAAACAGCTGAACACATATGACTGGTTAGCTGATGTCCCTGGCAATAGCTTTAGCACTGACCTTGTAGAAATACAATTTAAAAATACACGAAAAGGATATTATCACAATATTAATCGATTAGATCTGAAGAAAGGAGATATTGTTGCTGTAGAGGCTAATCCTGGTCATGATATAGGAGTGGTTACTCTAACAGGTAGACTTGTAACGTTACAAATAAAGAAAAATTCTAACATCAAATCGCCCGAAGACATCAAACGCATATATCGTATAGCAAAAGATGTAGATATGGAAAAATATCACGAAGCAAAAAGTCGTGAGCATAATACAATGATAAAAAGTAGACAAATAGCAAAAAGCTTAGGTCTAAAAATGAAAATAGGTGATGTAGAATACCAAGGCGATGGAAATAAAGCTATTTTTTATTATATTGCTGATGAACGAGTAGATTTCAGACAGTTAATAAAAGACTTAGCAGCGACTTTTCATGTGAGAATAGAAATGAAGCAAATAGGTGCTCGTCAGGAAGCAGGACGTATTGGTGGCACTGGACCTTGTGGAAGAGAACTTTGTTGTGCTACATGGATGAAAAACTTTTCAAGCGTTTCTACCACTGCCGCACGCTTTCAAGATATATCTCCAAACCCCACCAAGTTAGCAGGTATGTGTGCTAAACTAAAATGTTGTCTTAACTATGAAGTAGATACTTATATGGAAGCTGCACGTAAACTACCAAGCAAAGAGGTTGTGTTACAGACAATAGATGCTGACTTCTATCTTTTTAAGACAGATATTCTAAGTGGTCAATGTTCCTATTCTACAGATAAAAATTTCCCAGCTAATATAGAATCAATAAGTGCAGAGCGTGCTAAAGAAATTATAGAGCTAAATCGCCGTGGAGAAAAACCTCTTTCTTTACAAGAGAATAGTAAGGCAAAGCCTAAAAAACTTTCTGCCGATTTATTAGCGAATGCTGATATAAGCCGATTCGACAGAGCTAAGAAAAAAAGACGAATAAACAATTCTCAGCAAAGCTATAGTAAAGAGGAACAATTAAATAGTATTACTAAAAAGCAAGAAAATAGTAAGCAGCAACAAAGTACAGAACGACAAAATAAAAAACAGTCATATAATAATCGTCAGCGTCAAGGACAACGAAAGTATAATACCAATTCTTCAAAACAAGAAACTAAAAATGAAATTTAAGGGTTGTAACTTATTATGTTTTATAGCGTTTATAGCTTTTATTATAAACGCTATTTCATGTAATGACCCACGCATATACGATAAATATCAAAATGTTTCCTTACAAGGTTGGAATCGTAAAGATACTTTGACTTTTGATGTTCCACGTCAATGGGAAGGTAGATATTTGCTTTTTCTAGGAATAAGAACGGCAAAAAACTTTCCCTATCGTAATCTTAGCGTCATAGTTAATGAGCAAATAATTTCTGTTAAAGGAAGAAAAAGAACTATTCGTTATAGTAATTGTAATATTATAAGGTGTAAGATTGTTAATAAAAAGGGGCAAATAATTGGTCATGAGAATATTAGTAACAATACTATCCGTTCATATATAAAGTCTTTTTATCTGAAACGTAATGATTCTATACATATTACTATTAATCACAATATGAATGAAGATGTACTACAGGGTGTTTCCAATATAGGAATAACACTTATAAAGCAATAAGAATATTTTATAAAAGATAAAAAGATTTAGATAATATGAAATTCTTCCAAAGTATAGATATATAAACAAAATATAAGGGAAATAGGGGTTGGATTTTTTAGTTTAAGAAAAAGAAATGAGATTAAATGACGTTATAAGTGCCATATTTCGTGGAGTAGGGCAAGTAATGTTCCAGAATAATATACTTTCAGGAATATTAATGTTAGTAGGTATAGGTTGTAACTCTATATTAATGTGTTTATTTGCATTATTGGGTACTATTATAAGTACATTAACAGCAATATTTCTTAATTATAATTCTAATAATATAAAAAATGGTCTTTATGGTTTTAATGGAACTCTTATTGGTATAGCTGTTCCATGTTTTATGTCTATTAATATTTGGTCTGTTTTGCTAATGATAATTGCTTCTATTGTTACAACTTTCATTGTATATGTTTTTGAAAAGCAAAAAAAGCTACCCACTCTTACAGCACCTTTTGTAATAATTACATGGTTAATGTTGCTTATAAGTTATGCTTTCCCTATTTTACAGCAATCTACAATAGAACAAAATATATCAAAAGAACCGTTATTATTACTTCAAGCTTTGTCTTTAAATTTTGGTCAGATAATGCTTCAAGGTAAAAGTCTTTTTACAGGCTTACTATTTTTTCTTGCAATATTAGTAAATTCACGTAAAATGGCAATAGAATTTTTCTTAGCAGGTTTATTATCTTTAATAGTTTGTTGGCTTCCTTTTGTGGAAACTCATTCTATAAATAATGGTATGTATGGTTATAACGTTGTTTTAACTGTTTTAGCTATTGCTAATATTCTTAATACAAAGACTCATATATATATTAAGGTTTTAGTAGGATTTATATTATCTCTTGTAATTCAATTTGTAGGTTTAAAATTAGGTTTTATTACTCTTACAGCACCTTTTGTAATTTCAGTATGGATAGTTGCTTTATATAACACATTCTTTGATAGCAAAAAATAAAATTTATTTTTTGCTATTTAAAAATATAATATAGTTTTATTTATTTAAAAGTTTTTTCATTTCTCCTTCATGTAAATTGTTGTAATACTTTTTAAAGGTCGCAAAATTTTTTACATTTATCAAGATAGTATGCTTTAAGTAGGAAAATGTTAGTTCTCCCATCAGGAAGTAAGTTAGATAAAGACTTGTTATCTTGTCCTTCTAATCTGTTTTCTTTTAATGTTCTTGTTTGTTTAGTTTTTGTTCGTGTAAATTCGTTACGCCATTTTTTAAAGGCTTTACGTCCATCTATAATAGCTTTAAATTCTTTCCAATTACGTTTTAGTATAAGGGATTGAAAAGCAGCAATATAATCTAAAATTAACCGCATACGCATAACATTTTTGAGATCTTTTTCAGGAAGGTTTTTCCATAACATTGTAAGATTATTACGAAAATTGAGAAAAGTTTTTTTAGGATTTGATTTTGGTAAAGTTCCACCCCCTAAATGATATACTATACTCTCTGGGAAACAATATAGTTTTTTACCCATATTGTGTAATCGCCAGCAGAGATCTATTTCTTCATTATGTGCAAAGAATCTTCCGTCTAATCCTCCAGCCTGCCAATAATCTTCTCTTCGTATCATCATGCATGCTCCTGTAGTCCAAAGTATTTGTTGTGCATTATCGTATTGCCCATTATCATCTTCTATGGTGTTAAATATTCTCCCTCTACAATAGGGGTATCCATATTTATCTAAGAATCCTCCACATGCTCCAGCATATTCGAAAGAATCTTTATTAAGGTACGACAGCAGTTTAGGCTGGCAAGCTGCTATATCTTTGTAAGCGTCCATTGCTTCAAATAATGGTGTCAGCCAATGGTGCGTAACTTCTACATCACTATTGAGTAATACATAATAATCAACATCTTTTATTTGTTCTAAGGCTTTATTATACCCTTCAGCAAAGCCGTAGTTTTGTTCAAGTCTGATGATTCTAATATGTGGATAGTGCTGATTAAGCCACTTTAAAGAATTGTCAGTAGAAGCATTATCTGCTATTATCACTTCGGCTTCTTCGCATGAATATTTTATCACAGATGGAAAATACTTTTTAAGCATTTCTTCTCCATTCCAGTTAAGGATTATTACTGCTATTCGTTTCATAGTATAATTTTTGCTTTAAGTGCCGTTTTATCAAAATTGAAATTGCCTAATTGAGTTTTTATTATATTATTATCATACTCTTCTTTAGCTTCTGTAGGAGATAGTTCTACCCGGATATAGTTATCTGTAAATCCGTGCATAGATTTACCTCTTGCAGCTTTTTCAAAGAGAACATTAGCTTCTTTTCCAATGTATTTAGCATAGAAAGTTTGTGTTTTAAGATCAGATAGTTTTAAAAGGCGATTAGCCCTATGCTTCTTTTCCCTTGGATCTACAATATATGGTATAGATAAAGCACTGGTACCAGGACGTTCTGAATATGGGAAGACATGTAGTTGTGTAATAGGAAGTGAGTCTATAAAATTGTAGCTATCTTCGAAAAATTCAGGTTTTTCACCACGGCACCCAACCATGACATCTACACCAATAAAAGCATTAGGCATACGTTCCTTAATTAAAAGTATCTTATCTGCAAATAATGCACGGTTATAATGGCGGTGCATAAGTTTTAAAACTTCATCAGAACCACTTTGTAGGGGTATGTGGAAATGGGGCATAAAGTGTTCAGATGTAGCACAATATTCTATTAAGTCATCATCTATTAAGTCTGGTTCTAAAGAGCTTATACGATAACGCTCTATGCCTTTTACGTTGTCTAATGCTTTTACAAGATCTAAAAAAGACTCGTTAGTAGTTCTTCCGAAGTCTCCTATGTTTACTCCTGTTAGTACAATTTCTCGTCCTCCTTCTGCCACAGCTTCTTCGGCTTGTTTTACAAGTGATTTTATAGGAGGGTTACGCGAAAAACCACGTGCATAAGGTATGGTACAATAAGTACAGAAATAGTTGCATCCGTCTTGTACCTTTAAAAAATAGCGAGTGCGATTGCCACGTGAGCAACTATCTTGGAAGCTCGTAATATCTTTTGTTTTAACAGCATGATATGTTTTTTTCTGTGTATTATCTATAGGAGTTTTTTCTTCTATATTATTCCATGCATTACTGAGATATTGTATTAAGTTGGCTTTTTCATTGCTTCCTAAAACAAGATCTACACCTATTATATTGGCTATAGTTTGGCTTTCTAATTGTGCATAACAGCCAGTGACTATAACAAAAGCTCCAGGATTTTGACGAACCATTCGGTTAATAATTTGCCTACACTTATGGTCTGCAACGTCTGTAACAGAACAGGTGTTTATTAAAACAATATCTGCAATATCGTTTTTTTTAGCCTCACGCACGCCCATGTTGTATAATGTGCGTGCAAAGGTACTTGTTTCAGAGAAGTTGAGTTTGCACCCTAATGTATAAAATTTGGCTGTTTTGCCTTGAAAAGCTGCTGTATCAATCATAATTGTCTGCAAAGGTAGTAGAAAAAAGTGGAGATAACAATAATAGATAATTTTAAAGTTATACTTTTAATCTTAATATATCGTATAGATGGAGCAAAAACAAATAGTTTGGAAAGATATTTTCAGAACAATAATGAGAAGAAGAAATGTTTAACATTTATTTGCTAATTGTATATCTCTATGTATCAATGCATTATGAAAAAGTTACAGAATAGATGTAAAAAAAACCATTAAAATATTTTTGGAGTATCAAAATAATATATAACTTTGCATCAGTTTTAATAAATAAATGATTGTTTTACAGAATTTAAAAAGCAAAGAAAAATGAAGAAATTAGTATTAATGTTCGTAGCTATCGCAGCTATCTCTTTCGCATCTTGTGGTGGTAACGCTAAACCAGCAGCTAATGCTGATTCTACAAAGACAGATACTACTCAGGTTGATTCTACTCATGCTGATTCTACTGCTGCTGCTGCAGATACAACAGCTGCTGATACTGCTAAGTAATTTTAGTAGGCGAACGAAAAGGATAACCCACCAGGCCGATAGGTTTGGTGGGTTTTTGTTATGGTTAGTGTGTCTTTAAACATATAAATATATATACTATAATTATAATATTATAGTCATGTATAAAAAGGTTATAACCTGTTTAAATTTGCTATATTATGTTTTGGAGTTCTTTTCTATAAATATTTGTCTATTAAAATATTGTTGATGGTTATAGATATAATCAGAGATATTTTAAATATAGGAAAGAAAGGTTATTAGTAGAGTAGCTTGTGGATATAGCAGATTGATGTAAAAAAAGTAATTTAAAATAAGAAACCCTACTAATAGTCTTATTTGTAAAGACCATTAGTAGAATTTTAATTATATTTATATTCTAAAGAGTATATTTATTTATACAAGTAGCGTTTAATAGATTTCTTTGGCGTTTTTTGAAATTCTTCTTCGCGTATTTCTAATTCGGCAACTTTACAGTAAGCTGGCATTAGCGAGTTAAGTTGTACTTTGTTTTCTTCCATTTGTTTGTTGATATCTTCTTTTGTTAAGCCTAAGTTGGCAGCCTCTTCATAGTCGGGATATATTAATCCGATTAATTTTTGATCACGTTGTACTATTAAGCATTCTGAAACGAGGTAGAGGGAACTAAGAGTATCTTCTATTTCTTCAGGATATATATTCTGACCATTACTACCTAAAAGCATATTTTTAGAACGTCCACGAATAAATACATTTCCATCGGCATCCATTGTTCCTAAATCACCAGAATGGTACCAGCCATTTTTATCCAAAGTTTGTGCAGTAGCTTCTTCGTTTTTATAATAACCTAACATAACGTTAGGACCCTTTGTAAGTATTTCACCAGCTATATTTTCAGGATCAGAGCTATCTATTCTTACTTGCTGATGGTAAGCAGCTTGTCCACAAGAACCTTTTACAAAAGTTTTCCAATCACGATAACATATAATAGGTGCACATTCTGTAGCGCCATAACCTACGGTATAAGGAAAATTAATTTGGTGTAAAAAGTCTTCTACTTCTTTACTTATAGCAGCACCACCTATTATGATTTCATAAAGATTACCACCAAAGGCATTATATACTTCTTCACGTATTTTTTCTTTTACTTTCTTACTAAGCAAAGGTAGCTTTAATAAAAATTGCATTTTAGTGTTTTGTATTTTAGGGAAGACCTTTTTGCGTATGATCTTCTCAATGACAAGAGGTACTGCAATCATTATAATGGGCTTTATATCATGTAGGGCTTGAGAGATAATTGCAGGTGAAGGCATGCGAGTAAGGAAAAAGACATGTACACCTGATAGAAATTCAAAAAGAAACTCAAAAGACATACCATACATATGAGCTAAAGGTAATATACTAATAATGTTATCACCAGTTGTAACATGATTGTTCATTACATGTTTAGCAAAATCAGTATTACTCCATAAAGCACGATAAGGTAGCATTACCCCTTTAGAGTGGCCTGTTGTTCCGCTAGTATAATTAATCAAAGCTAACTCTTCAGGACTTTGTTCCTTATAATAATGTATGTGTTCTGAACGAAAATATTTAGGATACTTATTACCAAACATTTCATTAAGGTGTTCACGTGCGTAAGTGAGCTTATCTGTTCTGCTTATAACGATAGAGTAGTCAGGAATATAGATAACACCTTCTAAACTTGGCATTTGTACAGCATCGATTTGAGTTGCAACAACGTCGCCAACAAAGAGAAGTTTTGCTTCGGAATGGTTTACTATATGATGTATTTGATCTGGAGTAAACTCATGGAGAATAGGAACAGCTACTGCACCATAAGTAAGTATGGCAAGAAAAGCTGAAGCCCAAGCTGCAGAATTACGCCCACATAGAGCAATCTTATCACCTTTTTGTATGCCACTTGCTTCAAACATAATATGAAGCTTTTCTATTTTTCTTGCTACATCGTGATAGCGTAAGGTTTTTCCTTTATAATCTGTAAGAGCATCAAGATCCCAATGATCAATTATAGCCTTTTCTATTAGCTCGTTAAAACTTGGAATATTCTCCATTATAATATATGCATTAGGGTTAATTATGCAGAGTTTTACCTTATGTCAGAACAAAGCTAATTAATATTCTGAGAGGGATTTACTCTTTTGATAAAATATTTAATAAAATTATTATGCAAAATTATTGTTTTCGTGCAAAGGTAGTGTATTTTTTGCACAAAGCAAAAAAAGATGTGCAATAAAAGTGTAGAATATAATAAAAAGGAAAGATATATAGAGTTTGATAGCGAATGCTAAATTAACGTGAGTTCGACGAATTTAGAACAGAGCAAGCTGTGTGTCAATAGTCCTTTGTACATTGATACACGGCTTCTTTGGGAACAGACAATAGGCAGCAATAGCACCCAATAAATTGACAATGAAATTGTCAAAGCATCTATGTCTGGAGTGCTCCGCCTGCGCAATATTCTTAAGCTCATCATTCACAGTTTCTATAATGGCTCTTTTTCTGAGTAAGAGTCTGTCAGCAACACTCATCAAAGCTCCTTTTATGTTGCTTTTCAGCTTGGTAATAAGTTGTATTCCATCCACAAACAACCTTTGGAAGAGATTTTTGCTGATGTACCCCTTGTCGCCGACCAGCTTGCCATATATGAAATCTACAAAAGCTTTGTATTCCAAAGGCTTACGGTCATCAATATCTCCCGGTGTTATCATAAAATTGAGAAGCTCTCCTTTCTCATTGCAAATCAAATGCAATTTGAAACCGAAGAACCAACCCATAGAGCATTTTCCTTTTTGGGCTATACCTTTGAAAACCTTGTGAATATGTATTCTTTGGTTCTTGCAGACACGCAGTGGTGTGCTGTCAACAAAACTTATGCCCGTGCATTTGCCCAGCAGAACCTTCTTGATAAACAAGGTTAAGGGGACGGCTACCTCCCTTTCCAATTCTACTATACGGTTATAAGAAACAACTTTTGGAAATAGATGGCGAAGATGCTTACATACTTTTTCAAGATAGAAATGTTTAAAGCAGCGATAACCAGAGTCGTGAAAAAGAATCATTATCAGCATGACTTCTGCCTTTGATATCGTGGAATCTCGATGATATTTTCTTTTTCCAATAGGTTTTAGCGTATATTTTGCTGTCATAGCATCAAAAAACTTGCAGAAGTCGTCTGCCATACAAAATATTTCAGTAATTTTGTCTTCGGTAATCATAGCGATTTTTGTTTGTAATTCTATATATCAACACCTTAAAATTACAACAAATTTCGCTAATCACCAAATTTATAGACACTTATAATTCATCAAACTCACGTTATTAATAACAAATATAAACAAAATTATGAGACATCTATTTTCTGTTCTTCTCTTCGTGGCAACACTAATAGGCACAAGTAGTTTTACGTATGAAACGACATCTACAACCCGCACAGAAAACATTAGTTTGCAGACGCAAATGAAGTATAAGGGGAGGAAAGCTTGTAAGCGTTCGAAAGCCCGTAAGCCAAGTGTCCATAAGAAAAGAACTACCCGCTCTGTTAAGGTAGGTCAGGTTGTATACATCACTCCTACAGGTTCTTGTTACCATTCACGAACATCTTGTCCTGCATTGTGGCGTGGAAACTACTCTCGCACATCTTTAAGTTCTGCACGAAGTGAAGGCTATCGTTCATGTTCAAGATGCTATTAACATAACGAGAATTCGTCGAACTCACGTTAAATTAGTAATATATTATGAAGAGCTTTTATCTATGGTATATAAAATATTTAAAGTTTTGGGACTTCAGTTTGTTTTCTTTAGAAAAAGGAAGTTGTTCTTTTACAAGTATTCTTTAACGTTTTAATAATTTGTTTTTTAAGATTTATTCTTTAATAAGTTATGTCAGTAAATATTTAAGTATTGTTTTTCTCTATATATAAAACATTGCACTTATATATTGAAAGTTTATAATATTTTTACTACTTTTGCATAGTTATCTATATTATTAGAGATAGATAATTTTCTGAATAACTGAACAAAAGAAATAAAATAATGAGGATAAGAACAGCGAAATGGTTTGAGATAAGAGTGAGATATGATAAGACTATGGAAGATGGTCAAAATAAGAAAGTAATAGAACAGTATGTGGTAGATGCTTATACATTTTCTGAAGCAGAAGCTGAAATAACAAAGGAAATGTCTCATTATATCAGTGGTGAGTTTGAGATAAAAGCAATTACCCCAGCTGTTTACAGTGAAGTGTTTTTTTGCGATAGTGATAATGCGGATAAATGGTTTAAAGCAAAGATAGCATTTATAACGCTTGATGAAAAAACAGAAAAAGAGAAACGTATTATTTCTACACGTCTTGTTCAAGCAGGAAGTGTTAATGGCGCAGTGAAGAATGTAGAAGATGTTATGAACGGAGGGTTATCAGACTATTCTATAGTATCAATTACAGAAACTAAGATTATAGATGTTTTTGAGCATCAGAATATAAGTAACATATCAGAATCGTAATTTAACGAATAACACTATTTTTAGAAAGAGAAGTATGTATGATGTAGTAAACAATTTACATAGCGTACTAAGGAAACTGCCTAATGGTGTTAAACTCATAGCTGTAAGTAAGTATCATCCTATAGAATATATAGAGGCAGCATACGCTGAAGGACAACGCGCTTTTGGAGAAAGCTTAGTGCAGGAGCTATCTAAAAAAGTAACGTCTTTGCCTAAGGATATAGAGTGGCATTTTATAGGTCATTTGCAAACTAATAAGGTAAAATATATAGTACCTTATATATCAATGATAGAAGCTGTCGATTCGGTTAAACTTCTTCGTGAAATAGAAAAGCAAGCATCTAAGTATAATCGTGTAATAAAGGTTTTGTTAGAGCTTCATATAGCAAAAGAAGAAAGTAAATATGGTTTTTCTTTTGAGGATTGTAGAGCTTTTATTGATAGTGGCGAATGGAGAAACATGTCTCATGTATGTATTTCAGGCCTGATGATGATGGCTTCTAATGTATCAGATAAGGAACAGGTACGAAAAGAAATGTTATCTGCATCTATATTTTTTGATGAAATAAAAAAGAAATATTTTTCGGATAAGGCATCTTTTAAGGAACGTTCATGGGGAATGAGTCAAGATTATGATGTTGCTGTGAGCTGTAATTCAACGATGGTGCGTATAGGAACAAAGATTTTTGGTCCTCGTTTATATTAAATGTAATATAAGTAAATTTTATTTTTAAGTGTCCATAGTAAATATTATAAAAATATATTATCTTTGTACTCTTGAAGCTATTTTTAAAGCATGGTAAAGACAAAGGACGCAAGTAGTAGTGGCAAGACATCTACAAAGAAGCCAGTAACAAAAAAGAGAGGTGCTAAAGCTAAAAAAGCACCTATAAAACGTACTATTTCAGATGCTCTTATTCCTATAAAGGATGAGACATGGCTTATACAGCCCATTGCAGTAACGATGATGCGTTATGATTATTCGCTTATTCAGGTGCGAATACTTGTTTCTATAGTTGAAAATTTACAAGCTATTTTGCTTGGTATTTTAAATAATAAGCAGAGTGCACAGCTTGATCTGTTTCAGACAAAAGAATTAGATGAAGATGGACGTATGCCTATTAAATTGCCTTTTAAAGAATTAGGGGTTGATCCAAATCATTATCCAGAGCTTCGCACATCTTTAAAAATGTTAGCGTCTTTACCTGTAGAAATTCCTTATAAGACTTCAGAAGGTAGGAAATATACCAAATATACTAACCTTTGTGATGTTTATATTCCTCAAGATCGTTCATATAATAAGTATGCTATTTTAAAACTTAATCGTGCAGTTGCAGAGCGATTGGTATCTTTAGATTTGGGTTATCATCGTTTAGGAAAGCAGATAGTTTTTGCTTGTAAGAATAAATACACTCAGCGTATTTATATGTTTATAGAGTCATGGGTTAATAAAGGGCGTACAGTTATAAAAACAATAGACTTTCGTAAGATGCTTCGTTTAGAAGATAATTATAAGAAGTTTTCTGATTTTTGTCGTCGTGTTCTTGAGCCTGCTATGGCAGAGCTTAAAGATATGGCAGCTAAGGGATATTGTGATTGTTACTTTGAATATGAAAAGAAATATGATCATGGTCAGCGTGGAGGAGAGCCTGATGAGCTTATTTTTACTATATTTAAGGCAAATAATAATGTATCAGAGCAATTGGCAGCTATGTCTGAAGCTCAGCGTAGCCAGTTTAAATCAATGCTATTGAAATATTTTGAATTTGATGCTGAGCGTGCGCAACAGCTTGCTCTTCGTATAAATGCAGAATCATACCAAGAGGTTATTAGTAAGCTAATTGATCTTCGTGAGCGTTTTCGTAATACATATATTAAAGATAAGGCTGCTTATACTTATAAAAGTTTAGATGAATTGTTAAAGCAAAAAGAAAGTGTAGCCTCTGAAGCTGTTGTAGTAGAATAAAAATAGTATTTAGCAGGGATATAGTATATCTATAATATATTATTATATTTGGCAGCTTGCGATTTGTTGTTTATTTTAGCATATATTAAACACCTAAATATATAAGTTATTTTATATAAGATGGATATTTTACCATTTTATTTTTCTAACTTTGTACACATTAATAGTGTTTAATTATAAATAAATATAAATAATAGATAAGTAGAAATGAAAGCATTTGTATTTCCTGGTCAAGGCTCACAATTTGTGGGTATGGGTAAAAATCTTTATGATAGTAATGAGTTAGCAAAAGAGCTATTTGATAAAGCTGATAGTATTTTAGGCTTTAAAATAACAGATGTAATGTTCACAGGTACTGATGAACAGTTAAAGGAAACAAAGGTTACGCAGCCAGCTGTGTTTTTACATAGTGTTATTTCTGCATTATGTCAGGGCAAAGAGCTTAAGCCAGATATGGTGGCAGGTCATTCTTTAGGTGAATTTTCAGCCCTTGTGTTTTCAGGTGCTTTAAGTTTTGAAGATGGTTTAAAGCTTGTAGCTGCTCGTGCAAATGCGATGCAGAAGGCTTGTGAGCAAAATCCAGGTACTATGGCAGCAATCATAGGTTTAGCTGATGATAAGGTGGTAGAGATATGCAAGAAGGTAAGTAGTGAAGGTAAGGTGGTAGTAGCGGCTAACTTTAATTGTCCTGGTCAGTTGGTTATCTCAGGTAGTACCGATGGTATTAAAGAAGCTTGTGAATTATTAAAGTCTGCTGGTGCTAAGCGTGCATTACCTTTAAAGGTTGGGGGGGCTTTCCATTCTCCATTAATGGATATTGCTAAGCATGAGCTTCAAGTAGCTATAGAAGCAACTAATTTTAATGCGCCTAAATGTCCTGTTTATCAGAATGTAGATGCTTGTGCACATACAGATGCTGCAGATATAAAACTTAATTTGATAGCACAGCTCACATCAAGTGTCCGTTGGACAGAAAGTGTACAGAATATGATAGACGCAGGTGCAACGGAGTTTATAGAGTGTGGTCCAGGAACAGCTTTGCAAGGCATGATAGGTCGTATTAATAAAAGTGTAACAGCACGTAGTTTGTAAGTTTTTTAAAAAGATTTTTGTTAGAGGGGTTATCTTTTTTAGTATTAAAACCATATTATTTATTGTTTATGCTAATGGTTTTAATCCTAAATACTTACGATAACTCCTTGTTGTTTTATAATGTCATTAAGGCATTTTAAGTTTTTAAATAATGGTAATATATCAAATCTTTACTCGTACCTTTGGTAATAAGCATATAGCTTGCAGAGAGAATGGTTCTATACAAGAAAATGGTGTAGGAAAGATGAAAGATCTTTCCACAAGAATACTTCATAAGATACAGCAAAGTGGTTTTACACATGTATGGTTTACTGGTATTATTCGTCATGCAACAACAACAGATTATTCGATGTACGGTATTCCTAAACAGCATGCACAAGTAGTAAAGGGAAAGGCAGGTTCACCTTATGCTATAACCGATTATTATGATATTGATCCAGATATAGCTACAGATGTACCACATAGAATGGAGGAGTTTGAGTCTTTAATTAAGCGAACTCACGATCAAGGTCTAAAGGTAATCATAGATTTTGTACCTAATCATGTAGCACGTGAATATAAAAGTATTGCTAAGCCTAAAAATGTGTGCGATTTGGGGGCTGATGATAACATTTGTAAGCATTTTGATGCCCAAAATAATTTTTATTATTGTCCAGAGGTTGCTTTAGATTTATCTGCTATTAATGTTTTAGATACTGGAGAAACTTATTATGAATATCCAGCAAAGTGTACTGGAAATGACTGCTTTAAGCCTAATCCGGGACAGAATGATTGGTATGAAACGGTAAAATTAAATTATGGTGTTGATTATTGTGACTTAGGAGGTCGTAGCGAACATTTTAATCCTATACCATCTACATGGAAGAAAATGACTAAAATTCTTTTGTTTTGGGCTGCAAAAGGAATAGATTGTTTTCGCTGTGATATGGCAGAGATGGTACCTACAGCTTTTTGGAAATATGCAATATTGAATGTAAAAAAATATTTCCCACATATCAAATTTATAGGTGAAGTCTATAACCCTGGGTTATACAGAGAGTATATTAAGGCAGGTTTTAATTATTTATATGATAAGGTTGGAATGTATGATACTCTTCGTGGGGTAATATGTGGATATAAGCCAGCTTCAGATATTACTAAGGCATGGCAGGCTGTAGATGATATCCGTTCTAATATGTTGTATTTTTTAGAAAATCATGATGAGCAGCGTATTGCTTCTGATTTTTTTGCAGGAGAAGGACGTAAAGGTATTCCTGCATTGATAGTTTTTGCCCTTTTTCAGTCGAATCCTATTATGATATATTCCGGACAAGAATTTGGTGAAAAAGGAATGGAAAAAGAAGGATTTTCAGGAGTTGATGGAAGATCTACTATATTTGATTATTGGAGTACGTCTACTATACGTAAAGCCTTTTATAATGTAGGTAAATTATCTACAAAACAAAGATATCTTCGAGATATATATTATAAAATACTTTGTTTGAGAGAAGAGGCATCTATATCAAGGGGGCTAACTTACGATTTGATGTATGCTAATTTTAATAAATCTACATTTGATACCAGCAAGCAATTTGCATTTATGCGTGGACAAGATAAAGAACGTTTATTGATAGTTGCTAATTTTGATGATAAAGCATCTACTATATTTGTAACAATTCCTGAGCATGCTATGAAATTTTTAAAGATAAAACGAGATTATTATCTTTTGACAGATCTTTTAACAGGTGAACAGCTTGATGCTATTATATCGCCTAATGGAGAAGTAAGAATGCAGATAGAGGGTAATAGTGGAAGAGTATGGAAGTTTGAGGTATAAAGTCTTGGATATATATATGAAATGATATATTTATACAATAGTTGTTTCCTTAATATGGAAAAATAATATTTTTCATACATTTTAGTATCTTATAAAATGCTATTTTTAGTGGGACAAGAAGTAAAAATGCTAAGATAAGAAGCTAAATGTTTTATTATTTGCAAGATAGGTTGATTTATATCAATAAATAGCGGCTTCGATGTAAAATATTATAGAAATATTTGTTAGGTATTGTTGAAGGTCGTACCTTTGCATTGCAATTAAGAGATACACACTAGCTTGCTAGTTATAGATAATATTCAAATAGATATTTATTCTAGGTAATCAAGATTGCTCAGGATTATAGAAAATTGTTTAGGTTAGTAATAGATTTAGGTTTTTAGTTATATTTTAGGTAAAGATTGTAGAGAATTAGCGTCGTGAGACGGTAGTTTATCGGAGATAACGGTGGGGCAGTTGCTCAGCCGTTTTTTCTTTTTATATAAGTTATAATTCTTCTTATGTATATTTGTGTGATAGAGGAAATTATATAGTATTAAAGTTTAGCTAATCTAAAAAGAAAGACATTTTTATTTAAAGCTTTTTTTATATTAGTTTTAAATATCAAAATCAAAAGAAAATATTTTACATTAGTACGAGTTTTAGAAAATATTTTGTATGTATAAAGAAATATTTTTTTATCTTTGTAACTTATATTATTTATAAGAAGCGGGAAGATATATGATATCTATAGAGAAGTTGAAGGTAGAGTTTGGCGTTAAGCCATTGTTTGAAGATGTATCGTTTGTTATCAATGCTAATGATCGTATAGCGTTGGTAGGTAAAAACGGTGCAGGCAAATCTACTATGCTTAAGATATTAAGTGGGCTGCAAGTGCCCACTTCGGGGAAGGTATCTATTCCTAATGATATAAAGGTGGGATATTTACCTCAGGTAATGAACTTGTCTGACGATACTACATTGCGTGAGGAGACTCGTAAGGCTTTTGCTGACAATACGAGGTTAGCTCATAAGATAGAGAAGTTACAAAATGAGCTTGAGACACGTACCGATTATCAGAGCGATAGTTATACCGACTTGCTAAATAGGTTTACCTTAGAGCATGAGCGTTATAACATGATGGGGGGCGAAAGTTATGAAGCAGAGATGGAGCGTACACTTATTGGTTTAGGCTTTGTGCGTAGCGATTTCGACCGTCCTACAAAAGAGTTTTCTGGTGGTTGGCGTATGCGTATAGAGTTAGCAAAGATATTGTTAAGTGCCCCTGATGTGTTATTGCTCGATGAGCCTACTAACCATTTAGATATAGAGTCTATAGGTTGGTTAGAAGAGTTTTTAGTGCAGAGTGGTAAGGCTGTTGTGTTAGTATCTCATGACAGAGCCTTTATTAATAATGTAACCAATCGGACGATAGAGATAACCTGTGGTCATGTGGAGGACTATAAGGTAAAATACGATGAGTATTTAGTACTTCGTAAAGAGCGTCGTGAGCAGCAAATGAGAGCTTATGAAAACCAGCAAAAGGAGATAGCCGATATAAAGGCTTTTGTAGATCGCTTCCGTTATCAAGCTACTAAAGCAGTGCAGGTGCAGCAGCGTTTGCGACAGTTAGAAAAGATAGTTCCAATAGAGATAGACGAGGTAGACAATTCTGCCATGCATTTAAAGTTTCCTCCTTGTCTTCGCTCGGGCGATTATCCTGTAATAGCTTCAGAGCTATCTAAGAGCTATGGTGAAAAGGTAGTGCTTCGTGGTGTTGATCTTACAGTAAAGCGCGGTGAGAAAGTGGCTTTTGTGGGTAAAAATGGTGAGGGAAAGTCTACGTTGGTTAAGTGTATCATGGGCGAGATACCTTTTGAGGGTAATCTAAAAGTGGGGCATAACGTTCATATAGGTTATTTTGCACAGAATCAGGCGCAGCTATTAGATGAGAATATTACTATCTTTGACACAATAGATAGTGTTGCCAAAGGTGAGATGCGTTTACGGGTAAACGATCTTTTAGGTGCTTTTATGTTTGGTGGTGAGACATCTGATAAATATGTAAAAGTGCTCTCTGGCGGCGAGCGTTCACGTTTAGCAATGATAAAGCTTTTATTAGAGCCTGTAAACTTGCTTATATTAGACGAGCCTACTAATCATCTTGATATAGCATCTAAAGAGGTATTAAAAGAAGCAATTAAGGCTTTTGACGGTACAGCTATTATAGTATCTCACGACCGTGAGTTTTTAGATGGCTTAGTGAGCAAGGTCTATGAGTTTGGAGCAGGTAAGGTACGTGAACATATTGGTGGTATTTACGACTATCTTCGCCATCATAATGCTGTGAGCATAGAGCAGGCTGTGAGTAATGGTAAGATAGTGAAAGATGAAAAGAAGCCTGATGTTTCTGTTAAGGAAAAGCTCGTTAAGCCAGATGATAGCTTATCTAAAGACACTCTGGAAGACAGCAAGGCATTATATGCTAAGCGTAAAGAGTTGCAGAAAAGGATAAAGAAAGCAGAGCGAGTAGTAGAACTTTTGGAAAAGAAGATAGATAGTTTAGAGGCTCGTAAGAAGGAGCTTGATGCTATGCTTATGCAGGAAGAAAATGCGTCTAATATGGATCTTGTAAACGAATATACTATTTTACAGCAAAATATAGATGCGGAGAACGATAATTGGCTTAAGAACAGCGAAATATTGGAAGAGCTTAAAAAGGAGGGGCTTAAGCTGTTATAAAAAAAATATATATTACAATATTAAATATTAAAAACGAAAAGAAAACATGCAAATTAAACAAATTTTACCTACGATGATGTTATTATCAGCTCCTGTGGTATCTTTTGCTCAAGGAGCAGCAGGTATCAAGGCAGAGAATTTAGATAGGTCGGTTAATCCAGCTACCGACTTTTATCAGTTTGCTACAGGTGGTTGGCAAAAGCTACATCCGCTTCCTGCAGCCTATTCACGTTATGGTTCTTTTGATTTACTTCAAGAAAACAATAATAAGCGTATAAACAGTATTCTTACAAGTCTGCTTAAATCTAAGAACAAGAAAGGTAGTGTAGAGCAGAAATTAGGCGACTTCTATAGGCTTGCAACTGACTCTGTTCGTCGCAACAAAGAAGGGATAGCTCCTGTAAAGCCTTTGTTAGATGAGATGGAGCAAGCTAAGAGTATAGCCGACCTTAATGCTCTTCGCAAGAAATATGCTATTTTTGGTTATGGCGAAGTGGCAGGTACATTTTTTGGAGCAGATGAAAAGAATGCTACACAGAATATCTTTAATGTTTATCAAGGTGGGTTAACACTGGGACAGAAGGAATATTACCTCGATAATGATAAAGCTACAACTGACATTCGTAATGCATACAAGAGGCATATTGTAAATATGTTTAAGCTTTTTGGCTTTACCACACAGCAAGCAGAGCAGAAACGTGATGCTATTATTCGTTTTGAGACTATGTTAGCTTTAGTTTCTAAGAATCGAACAGAACTTCGTGACCCAGAGGCTAATTACAATAAGATGACTTTAAAGGAGTTTGAGCAAAAATATCCTAACCTCGATATAGAGGCTATGGCAAATGCCAGCGGTATAAAGAGCGAATATATACAAACAATGGTGGTAGGTCAGCCAAAGTTTTTAGAAGGCTTGGATAAGATAATAGCTACACAAGAGGTAGAAGAGCTGCGTACTCGAATGGAATGGGACGTTATAATGTCTTCGGCTAACTATTTGAGTGATGATATTCGTGCAGAATATTTTAATTTCTTTAGTAAGACAATGCGTGGGGCTAAGGAGGACTTTCCGCGTTGGAAGCGTGCAACCTTACAGATAGAAAACCTGATGGGCGAGGCGCTTGGTCGCATATATTGTAAGCGTTATTTTACAGCTTCGAGCAAGCAGCGTATGATAAACCTTATTAACAACCTAAAGTCTGCACTTTCTGATCGTATTAACGCACAAGATTGGATGTCGGAACAGACAAAGAAAGCAGCACAAGAAAAACTTGCAACTTTTTACGTTAAAGTGGGCTACCCTGATAAATGGAAGGACATCTCTGCATTAGTTATAGACCCTACAAAGTCTTATTATGACAATGTGCTTGCTGCACGTGCTTTCTGGGCTAAGCAAGAGATAAAGGAAAAGGCAGGAAAGCCAGTAGATAGAGATGAATGGGGCATGACGCCACAGACAGTTAATGCTTATTATAATCCAACTACTAATGAGATATGTTTCCCTGCAGGTATTTTGCAATATCCTTTCTTTGATGCTAAGGCTGATGATGCTTTCAATTATGGTGCTATTGGCGTAGTAATAGGTCATGAGATGACACACGGATTTGATGACCAGGGGCGTAAGTACGATAAGAATGGTAATATGAGCGATTGGTGGACAGATGCTGATAGCAAGAAGTTTGATGAGCGTACAGGTAAGTATGCTGATTTCTTTAGTGCTATAAAGGTACTTCCAGACCTTAATGCAAATGGTAAGTTTACACTTGGAGAAAATCTTGCCGACCATGGAGGCTTGCAGGTAGCTTATGCAGGACTTCAAAAGGTAAGCAAAACAAAGAGATTAAAAAATCTTCTTGGCTTCACTCCTGAGCAGCGTTTCTTTTTAGCATACGCAGGAGTATGGGCTAATAATATCACAGAAGCAGAGATACGCAATCGTGTAAAGAGCGATCCTCACTCATTGGGTAAGTGGCGTGTAAATGGTGCTCTTCCACACATAGATGAATGGTATAAAGCTTTTAATGTAAAGTCTACCGATAAGATGTATCTTCCTGAAAATGAGCGTTTGAAGCTTTGGTAAGCTAAAACATATTATTTGAAATCGAGTAGGAGGTAAACCCTAATCATAGGTGTTTATTTCCTACTTTCGTGTTCACCGACCTCTCACACCA
>NZ_JBWPJP010000032.1:0-26437 GCF_056583855.1 Prevotella sp. C0209C1
GGACTGGCAATAAAAATAATAATATAAAAAAACAAAAGGAGCATATATAAAATATACGCTCCTTTTATTAGATACATAAATCTAACTTAAAATCTTTTAGAGATGTTATTAAGCTAATAAAACCTTTTTACCATCACCCATTATCTTACCTTCTTTGAATAACCAACCTACACCAAGAAGCGTTTCCTCTACACTAATCTTAGCTACAGAAGCAATTTCTTTTACTGTAAGACTTTTCTTAGCTGATGCTAAAGCCTGATAAACATCACCTGCTTTGAAACCAATGTTCTCTGCGTTAATTGCTACCTCTACTTCCGCTTTCTTAGCTACTGCTTTTTTAGCTGTAGTTTTTGTTGTAGTTTTTGTTTTTTTTTCTACCATCTTTCTTGTAAAAATCTAATTAAAATAACAATCTTATACCGATGACAAAGATACAGCTAACTTATTAAAAAATGGAAAAAATTAACAAGAAAAGCTTGTTGTCTTCTGTCAATTCGTTAAAAGATTATTATTTTTTGATATAAATCAAAGATAATTAAGATTTTATATTTAGCTTAATTTGAAGCTCGTCAAGCTGAGTTTTGTCAAGTGTAGAAGGTGCATCAAGCATTACATCTCTACCACTATTATTTTTTGGAAATGCTATACAATCACGGATACTATCCAAACCTGCCATTATACTAACAAAACGATCTAAGCCAAAAGCAAGTCCTGCATGAGGTGGAGCTCCATATTTGAAGGCATTCATTAAGAATCCGAACTGCTCTTCAGCTCTTTCTTTAGTAAACCCAAGATGTTTAAACATACGTTCCTGAAGCTGTGTGTCATGAATACGTATAGACCCTCCTCCTACTTCAATACCATTACAAACAAAGTCATAAGCTAAAGCACGTACTTGTTCTGGGTGTTCTTCGAGTAAAGGTAAGTCTTCAGGGTTTGGCATTGTGAAAGGATGATGAGTAGCCATAAAGCGTTGCTCTTCATCGCTCCATTCGAATAAAGGAAAATCTATTATCCATAAACACTTAAAAACATTTTTATCACGTAGTCCTAAACGATCTCCCATTTCTAAACGTAAAGAACAAAGCTGTGTGCGTACCTTATTTGGTTTATCCCCAGATAATATTAAGACGAGGTCACCTTCATTTGCTCCTGTTGTTTTCTTTACCTTCTTAAGCTGATCTAAGGTATAAAACTTGTCTATAGAACTTTTTATTGTTCCATCTGTATTATACTTAATAAAAACTAATCCCTGTGCTCCTATCTGTGGGCGTTTTACAAAATCAGTAAGCTCATTAAGCTGCTTACGACTATAACTTGCGCATCCAGGTACAACAATTCCACCTATATAATTAGCTTCGTTGAATACAGAAAACTCACTTGTGCCTTTTAAGTCGTTTATTAATTCTACAAATTCCATTCCAAAACGCAAATCAGGCTTATCTGATCCAAAACGTTTCATGGCTTCTGCCCAAGGCATTTGTTCTAATTTAGGAAGTTCTACTCCACGAATCTCTCTAAATAAAACACGGCACATTTCCTCAAACATGTTAATAACGTCATTCTGATCTACAAAAGACATTTCGCAATCAACCTGTGTAAATTCTGGTTGCCGGTCTGCACGTAAGTCCTCATCACGGAAACACTTTGCTATCTGAAAGTATCTATCAAACCCTGCAATCATTAATAGCTGTTTTAGTGTTTGCGGACTTTGTGGTAAGGCATAAAACTGTCCTGGGTTCATACGTGAAGGCACAACAAAATCGCGTGCTCCTTCAGGCGTAGAGCCTATAAGTATAGGTGTTTCTACTTCTATGAAATCTTGAGAATCTAAAAAATTGCGTATCATTATAGTCATCTTATGGCGAAGCTCTATATTTTTACGTACAGCTGCACGTCTAAGATCTAAATAGCGATATTTCATACGCAATTCATCGCCACCATCTGTATTATCTTCTATGGTAAAAGGTGGAGTTAAGGCAGGGCTTAAAACATTGAGCTCTTTTACAATAATTTCTATATCTCCTGTATCAATCTTATTATTTTTGCTATGGCGTTCATTTACTATACCCTTTATTTGAACACAATATTCACGCCCTAACTTATTAGCTTCTTCGCAAAGCTCAGCATTATCAGCTTCATTAAAAACTAACTGTGTAATACCATAGCGATCGCGTAAATCAATAAAGGTCATACCACCCATTTTCCTTGAACGCTGCACCCATCCAGACAGCGTTACCTCTTTACCTGTATCGGTAAGACGAAGCTCACCACAAGTTTTTGTACGATACATAAGCTATATATGTTTTATTTATTATTCTTTGTTTGCAAAGTTAATAAGTTTATATTGAAATTAAGAAATTTATATAGTAAGATATATTATCATGCCTATATTATATAATAAGCATATATTCTTAATTAATATTTCCTATTATAGTATTACTTGTACTATTCTTTGCATATTTGTACCTAAATAAGTACTTTTGTACGGTAAAAGGATAGTTAATATGATGGACAAAGATAGCACTCTTTATTAATTTGCATTGTCCAAAAATATAAAAAGGAAAATATGAAAAATTTAACAATCTTAGTAGTAGTTTTTTTTGCTACAATAGCTTGTATGTCAGTAGGGTGTACAAGTAAGAAAACCAGCACTCCAAGTGATAGTACTGTTAATAATTCTATTACTGCAGATTCTGTAGAAGATGAAGATTCTGCTTCAAATGTTATTGCAGAAACTCCTATGCCAAAGGCTGCAGATCAGTTATTTGATGATTTCTTTTTTAATTTTATTGCAAATAAGAAATTGCAGCATAATCGTATAAAGTTTCCTTTATTTGCTAATAAATTTGGAAAAATTACCCATATAAGTGCTAATAGATGGATAAACGATCGTTTTTTTCGTTCACAAGGATACTATACTCTTATTTTTGATAACGAAGATCAGGCTAAATACGCACAGTCTACTGATATTGATTCTGTAATAGTAGAAAAGATATTTTTAAAGGAAAATACTGTAAAACAATATTGGTTTGATCACCAAGAAGGTAAATGGATGATGAATCAAATACGTGAGTTAAACTTTAAAGATAGCTATAATGCTAATTTTCTAAACTTTCTTAAGGATTTTTTTAAAAAGAATGGCGAGGGTATGATAAAGAATCCATTATCCTATAAAGGAGCAGATCCTAACGGAGAGGAAACTAATATTATTAGCACTACTATTGATGCAGATGAATGGAATACTTTTTTGCCAGAAATACCAAATGATGTAATTTACAACATTCTATATGGTCAGAAATATAAGCCAGGAAACAAAAAGATACTTGCTTTCAGGGGTCTTGCCAATGGATTGGAAACCGATCTTATTTTCCATTATAATGGTAAGAAATGGCAATTGGTAAAAATAATAGCTTTCTAAAGAAGGTCTTCACTTTTTTTTGACAGAACTAATGAAAAATTATACTCACTATAGCTTGCAAAAACATAACACCTTTGGCATTAATGTGCAATGTAAAAGGTTTATAGAATATTATACTGTTGAGGAAGCACAAGGCTTAGCGCGATCTTTAATATCTGTAGATGAGCCTTTATTAATAATAGGTGGGGGAAGTAATCTTCTGCTGACAAAAGATTATGAGGGAACGGTAATTCATTCAGGTATTAATTTCTTAAAACAAATAGATGCAGAACGTATACAATGTGGATCAGCTTTTA
This sequence comes from Prevotella sp. C0209C1, assembly GCF_056583855.1. Taxonomy (NCBI): domain Bacteria; kingdom Pseudomonadati; phylum Bacteroidota; class Bacteroidia; order Bacteroidales; family Prevotellaceae; genus Prevotella; species Prevotella sp. C0209C1. The sequence goes on from NZ_JBWPJP010000032.1 coordinate 3,718, forward strand.
TATGGGACGACTTTGTAGCTTACTGTTGTGATCATGAGCTATATGGTGCAGAAAACTTATCTCTTATACCCGGAGAGGTAGGAGCAAGTGCGGTGCAAAACATAGGAGCATATGGTGCAGAGGTTAAAGATATAATAGAAAAAGTAGAAGTAGTGGAGTTGTCTACAGGTGATGTGAAAATACTAACTAATGCCGAATGTGCTTATAGTTATCGTCAGAGTAAATTTAAAAACGAATGGAAGAATAAATATTTGATAATTTCAGTAACATATAAGTTAAGTAAAAAATATTCTCCTAAGCTTGATTATGGAAATATTCGCAAGGCTTTAGATGAAAAGAAAATAAAAAATCCTACAGTGCATGAGCTTCGAACAACTATTAAAGAAATAAGAAAAGCTAAGCTGCCAGACCCTAAAGAAATAGGTAATGCAGGTAGCTTCTTTATGAATCCTATTATTTCTAAAGATAAGTATCTAATGCTTGTAAAGCAGTTTGGTGAAATACCACATTATACAATAGATGCAGAACATGAGAAAATACCAGCAGGCTGGATGATAGAACAATGTGGTTGGAGAGGAAAACACTTAGGTAAAGCAGGCGTTTATGATAAGCAAGCATTAGTTTTAGTCAATTTGGGGAATGCCAGTGGTTTTGATATTGTAAAGTTATATCGTACTATTCAGTCAGATGTAAAGCAAAAATTTGGAATAGAGATTTATCCTGAGGTAAACATAAAGTGAGTGCTCTCTTGATATAAAAGAAAGAAAAAAGATGAAACTTAATATGAAAGTAACCTTTTTAGGTACAGGAACTTCTAATGGTGTACCTTTCATAGGTTGCAATTGCGAGGTGTGTAAAAGTACTGACCCGCACGATAAACGTCTTAGGACTTCTGCCTTGATAGAAACAGAAAATACGCGCTTACTTGTAGACTGTGGACCTGATTTTCGTCAACAGATATTACCTTATCCTTTCCGAAAGATTGATGGAGTGTTACTCACACACATTCACTATGATCATGTAGGAGGAATAGATGATCTGCGTGCTTTCTGTTCTCTTGGTGATATTGATATTTATTCTAACAAGCACACCTGTGATGGGCTTAGACATAATATGCCTTACTGTTTTACTGATCATCTTTATCCTGGAGTTCCAAAACTTAATTTGCATTGTATAGAGCCTCATCAAAAGTTTTGTATAGGCGATTTTGAAATAGAACCTATTGAGGTTATTCATGGTAAGCTACCTATCTTAGCCTATCGTATAGGAACATTAGCTTATATTACTGATATGAAAACTATAAATCCAGTAGAAGTACCATCGTTAAAAGGTGTAAAAACGCTTATTATAAATGGTTTACGCTGGGAGCGTCCACATCACTCACATCAGCTTATCCCTGAAGCTATAGCCTTTAGTCAGCTTATTAAAGCCGAACAAACTTATCTTATACATATGACTGATAAGGCAGGCTTTCATGCCGAGTCGCAAAAGCGTTTACCAGACAATGTACATTTTGCTTACGATGGACTAACACTTCTTTTATAATAATATTATAAATATTACTTTCACCTTATTATATATAGAGAGAGGTATTTATGAAAATAGTTGTTGCTTTTGATTCTTTTAAGGGTTCGTTGTCTGCGCAAGATGCGGTTAATACTGTAAGTAAGGCTATTAAAGAAGTAAGTCCTTTTGCTAATATAGTTAAGCTGCCACTTGCTGACGGAGGAGAGGGCACTACAGAAATATTAGCATACTACTTAAATGCTTCATGGACAAAATGTAAAGTGCATGATGCTCTTATGCGTCCTATTATATGCAAATATGCTATTAGTAAAGATGGTAATACAGCTATTATGGACATGGCATCTGCAGCAGGGCTAACATTACTCTCTAAAGAAGAACGTAACCCTATGTTTACCACTACTTTTGGAGTAGGTGAAATGCTTTGTGATGCTGTTGGTAAAGGATGTAAACATATACTATTAGGTATAGGCGGTAGTGCTACCAATGATGCTGGTATAGGAATGCTTACGGCTTTAGGCGCAAAAATATACGATAATGATAGGAAAGAGGTGATACCTATAGGTGAAAATATGCAAAATATAAGTACTATAGATAGGAGTAACCTGCTCGACTTAAGTGCTATATCTATAGAAGTGATCTGTGATGTTACCAACCCTCTTTACGGACCTAATGGTGCAGCCCATGTCTATGCACACCAAAAGGGAGCTAATGATACAGAGATTGTTGCTTTAGATAGAGGACTACGGCATCTTTCTACATTCTTTTCTATATCTCCAAACACTTGCGGATCTGGAGCGGCAGGTGGTTTGGGCTATGCACTATTATCGCTTAATGCGCAGCTAAAGGTTGGGGCAGAGGTAGTTTTTAATGCTGCAAAGCTATCTTACCATATAGCTGATGCCGACCTTATTATTACAGGTGAAGGAAAGATAGATAGTCAGACACTTTGTGGAAAATTACCTTTCGCTGTGCTTAAAGTGGCAAAACAAGCCAAAATACCTGTGGTGGCATTGGCAGGATGTGTAGAAGATAAAGACCAACTGCTTATGGCTGGCTTTAAAGTAGTGAAGAGTATCAATGATGTTTGCCCTACTTCGCTATCCATTACCCAACAGATGTTGCCCATAGTAGCCACTAAAAATCTATCCGAAACAATAAAACAACTGCTAAAAAAATATCTACACCCTTAAGAAATAAAACAATATAAATAAACAGAAAATATCTATTTTGATAAATAATTATATCTACATAAATAATGATTAGTTGCATTTTAATAAAAAAAGATATTATTTTTTCTTGTTTATTAAAATAATAATATTAACTTTGCAGTAATTAAAGTGTTTTTTTTACAATTATAAAATTTATGAGTAAAAAAATATTATTGCTGCCTTAGTAGTTTGTTTAGCTTCTTGCAGCGTAGAAAAATCAGAACAATTCAGTTTCGTGGGTAGGCTGGGGACTTATGGTCTATGATTTTATGACTTGTCTATAATATAATAGCTTATGAAAACTTTTATAAAAAAATTGTTGTATAACATATTGGTGAGTTATGTTCTTTTAATGATAGGTCTCTATATTAAAAATGGTAATCTTATAAAACTAACAGAAGTAGAAGTTCACTTAGCATACCTTTTTTTAATCATAGCATTTACTTGTACCAGTTATCTTTTTTCTTCAGATAAGGGAGATAAAAAAGATAAATAAATCAAAAAAGAGGGTTAAGAGGTTAAACATCAGAAATATTCAGTTTCGTTGGTAGGCTGGGGACTTATTATCTATGATTTTATGACTTGTCTATAATATAATAGCTTATGAAAACTTTTATAAAAAAATTGTTGCGTAATATATTGGTGGGCTATGTTGTTTTGACGGTAGGCTTCTATATAAAAGATGGTAATCTTATGAGATTAATAGAATTAGGGGTCCACTTATCATACCTTCTTTTTATTACAGTATATACTTATACCAGTCATTTTTATTTTTCTTCAGATAAGGGAGATAAAAAAGATGAATAAATCAAAAAAGAGAGTCAAGAGGTTAAACAAGTCTACTTGCCTCTCTTTTTCTTATATAATTGTTCAATGATTAAGTGAATATAAAAAAACAGGTCTTTTTTTTATCAACCTTTTTATTATTATTTATGATAACTTTTTTATCCTATATTTGCCATTTACATAGATAATTTCTATATTTGCACATTGCAAACTTGTTGTGCAACTAATAAAACTATAATAGGATAATGTCCATATCAAAAACAAGACAAACCTTAGTGGATGTAGCACGCCAGCTATTTGCTAAAAATGGCATTGTTAACACCACTATGAACGATATTGCCAAAGCTTCAGGAAAGGGAAGACGCACGCTTTATACTTATTTTAAAAGTAAGGACGATGTGTATTATGCTGTTATTGAAGCAGAACTGGAACGATTATCTGATAAGCTTGATGAAGTTGCTACAAAAAATATTAAGCCACAAGATAAAATCATTGAGCTTATTTACACCCACCTTTCTATGATAAAAGAGACAGTTATCCGTAATGGTAACTTGCGAGCAGAATTTTTTAGAAATATCTGGATGGTAGAGCGTGTACGTAAAAAATTTGATGAAGACGAAATAGAGCTTTTCAAGAAAGTATATTTAGAGGCAAAAAATGATGATGAGTTTGATATAGATAATGTAGAATTAGTTGCTGAAATAACCCACTATTGTATAAAGGGTCTTGAAGTGCCTTTTATTTATGGGCGTATTGGGCATGGATTAACAGAAGAAACAAGCAGACCTGTTGTTGCTAAAGTAGTGTATGGAGCTTTAGGTAAAGCTGGTATGAAGCAGAAAAGATCTTTAATAATAAATAAATAAAATAATAAAAGGAAATGAATTTATTAACAGGAAAGACAGCCCTTATTACTGGAGCTGCTCGTGGAATTGGTAAAGCTATTGCTTTAAAATTTGCACAGGAAGGTGCAAACGTTGCGTTCACCGATTTGTTTATTGATGAAGAGCATGGTGGTCTTGAAACAGAAAGAGAGATTAAGGCAATGGACGTTAAGGTAAAAGGATATGCCAGTAATGCAGCTAACTTTGAAGAAAGTGCAGAAGTAGTAGCTAAGATAAAGGAAGACTTTGGTAGCATAGATATACTTGTAAACAATGCTGGTATAACTAAAGATGGCTTAATGTTAAGAATGACAGAGCAGCAATGGGATGCCGTTATAGCCGTTAATCTTAAAAGTGCATTCAACTTTATTCACGCCTGTGTGCCTATTATGATGCGTCAACGTGGTGGCTCTATCATAAATATGGCAAGTGTAGTAGGGGTACATGGTAATGTAGGACAAGCTAACTATGCTGCTTCTAAAGCAGGAATGATAGCTTTGGCCAAGAGTGTTGCTCAAGAAATGGGGCCTAAAGGTATACGTGCTAATGCTATTGCTCCAGGCTTTATTGATACTGCTATGACACAAGTATTATCAGAAGAGGTGCGCAAGGAGTGGGCTTCTAAGATTCCTTTGAGACGTGGTGGTACTGTAGATGATATTGCTAACACAGCAGTATATTTAGCTTCAGACTTATCAAGCTATGTTTCTGGACAGGTTTTGCAGGTAGATGGTGGTATGAATATGTAATATAACCTCTATTAAATAAGGTGGTAACAGAAGAAAGTTGTTTATAAACAAAACTTCTGTTTCCACTTTTTTTATAATATGAAAGTGGCTATTACCACATTATTTATTCATATAATAATAGAAAAACTATGAAGGTTATTTACGAAGATAATCACCTCATTATAGTATACAAAGAAGCTGGCGAAATAGTGCAAGGTGATAAAACGGGAGATCAGCCATTATCAGAAACGGTGAAACTTTGGATTAAAGATAAATATAATAAGCCTGGAAATGTTTTTCTTGGCATAGTACATAGGCTCGATAGGCCAGTGGCAGGACTTGTTATATTTGCTCGCACCTCAAAAGCACTTTCAAGACTAAATGATATGTTTCGCAATGGAAATATACACAAAACTTATTGGGCCATAGTGCAGCAACAACCACTTAAACCAGAAGACACACTTACAGATTGGTTGATACGTAACACACAGCAGAACAAAAGTTATGCTTATAATATACCATTACCTACGGCAAAAAAATCGGTCTTACATTATAAAACCATAAATACTTCTAAACACTATACTCTTTTAGAGATTAATCTTATGACTGGTAGACATCACCAGATACGATGCCAATTGGCAAACATGGGTTGCCCCATTAAGGGCGACTTGAAATATGGAGCAGCACGCTCTAATCCTGATGGAAGTATATCTTTATTAAGTCATAAGATAGAGTTTATACACCCTGTATCTAAGAAGACTATAAGAATAGTTTCTCCTATACCTAATGACAATCTTTGGCAAGCTATAAATCCACACGACGAAGAAGAAGGAGTAATAGTAAAAGATAATGTCTAAAAGATCAATGACTATGAATATTTCATATAAAGAATGACAATATCTTTATTTATATGATAACTATTTATTTTTAATAATAAAAAACATAGTTTTTATATTATAAAAAGGTATAGCAAAAAAAGAAAAATAACTTATTTTTATCTCATTTTTAATTTATTTTTCCATTAAAAATAGTCTATTTTTAGTATATAAACCTTGTTCATATCATAATAAGATATTAACCTTTTATGATCAATAGGTAATGTTATTATGCTGAAAATAAGTATAAATAAAAGAATATTTGTTGGTTAAAATTTTTCTTTTTCTTTTGTTGGAAAAGAAAAAAAATATATCTTTGTAGCATAATTACTATTACTAACTAATAATAAACAATCATCATCTACTATATCATGATGGTAATAATTACAAAAAGCTAAATGTGAGGAATTGTGTATATATAACATGATAAAAACTTTTTATTTCTTTCCTCACAGGGAGTAAATAAGCATAAGCATGCGATATGTAACGCTTATATTCTCTCCAAGCATTGTTAAAAACCTTATTTTTTACAACAAGGAAGAGTATAGAAAAGATGATATACTCTTCCGTTTTTATTTTTTAATGTTTCTTTTTATAAAGTATCTTTGTACCTTTGCATAGTAATATGAGTTAATATACACATACGATAAGAAATATTTAGGTGTTAAGGTACTCTATAAAACACATCAATGAAAATTACAAAATATCATAGTATTACTTAAATATGTTTTTTATATTACATTATATATGTAATGTGCAGCAATATGGTTGTAATAGAAATATAGGTGCAAGATGTTATTTATGTACCTTATTTGTAATAGTATTGTCTTTTATCACAAATGGTTTAAGAGCTTCTTGCAAAAGAGAGCTTATGTTTAACGATACTCTTAAAGAAATTATTGTTACACCTCGTTTTGCTCAATACGAAATAATACCACCACAAAAACTAAAGGGTAAAGACCTTGAACGGTTAAGTTCTCAGTCTATAGCAGATGCTTTACGTTATTTTGCAGGACTTCAAATAAAAGACTATGGAGGGGTAGGCGGTATGAAAACGGTGAATATAAGGGCCTTAGGAAGTCAGCATGTAGGAATAGCTTATGATGGCATAATACTTTCTAATGCACAGAATGGGCAGATAGACTTAGGACAGTTTTCGCTCGACAATGTAGATGAGATCACTGTATACAATGGTCAGAAAAGCTATATCTTTCAGTCGGCAACCGACTTTGGTAATGCTGGCACTATATATATTCATACTCACTCTCCAGGATTCTTAAAAAACAAATGTTATAATCTAAAGGTTAAAACAAAATTTGGCTCAAGCAACACTTTTCGTTTTTCTACTATCTGGGAGCAGCGTATATTGCCTAATGTTTCTACCTCTTTAAATGCTGAGTTATTATCATCAAATGGTAAATATAAGTTTCATCATAATATTGTATCGTTAGATGGTTATACTACGCATGATACACTTGCTATTAGGCAGAATGGAGATATTCTTGCTGGACGTATAGAGATGAACATGTATGGACTTATTAAAAAAGGTTTCTGGAATGCTAAAGGATATTTTTATAATTCTTCACGAGGTATTCCTGGAGCTATTGTAGAAAATGTATGGCATAGGGGGGAGAGACAGTCAGATCTAAATTCTTTTTTTCAAGGACGTTTTCAGAAAGATATTACAAATAAATTTTCTACTAAAGTTTTAGCTAAATATGCTTTTTATTACACGCATTATCTTAATAAAGATCCTTATACTTTGCCCATAGATAATAAATATTGGCAGCAGGAAGCATATTTCTCAATAGCTAACATATATGAAATATTACCATCGTGGCATGCTTCGATAGCATACGATTTTAAGTGGAACAAATTAAATGCTAACACAGCATATTTTGCTTTTCCTACTCGAAACTCACACCTTACAAGTATAGCTACTTCTTTTGATATGCATTACATAAAGGCGCAGGCATCTTTACTGATGACAAACATCGAGGATAAAGTAAATTTTAAGACCTTTAAAAAAGAAGATCCTAAAACTTTTACAAAATTTTCTCCTGCAATTTTTCTTAATTTCCCTATTCTAACAAGAGGAGATAATATAAATAAAAAAAGAAGTATATTGCTTAATATTAATGCTTTTGCTAAACAACATTTCAGAATGCCCACATTTAATGATTTATATTATACTGATATAGGCAGTTCTGATCTAAAGCCTGAACGTGCTAATCAATATAATATAGGAGCTTCGTTCGATTATAATTGGCTACAATCATGGGCTAAAAATATACATCTGCGAATAGATACATATTATAATACCATTAATAACAAGATAGTAGCCTTTCCTAAAGGACAACAATTTCGGTGGACGATACTCAATCTTGGTAAGGTGGATATAAAAGGTTTGGATATATCTTTTGCTTTTACGTTTACAGCTAATCATAATATAGCTATACCATTATTAATAACATCTCGTATTCAGTATACTTATCAGCAAGCAAAGGATATTACTTCTGTAACATCGTCTTTTTACAAAAACCAAATACCCTATATACCTAAACATAGTGGTTCGTTTGTTTTAAACTTAGATTATGCACATTTTTCAGTTAATTATAGTTTAATATATACCGGGCAAAGATATAGTGGAAAAAACAACACAATATATACTCGTATGCATGCTTGGTTAACACATGATGCGAACATATCTTATTTCTTTAAATATAAAAAGATGGTGTGGAAAGTTATTGTAGAGGCAAATAATATCTTTAACCAACAATATGAGGTAGTAGACAATTATCCTATGCCAGGCTTTAATGGAAATATTGGCATACAAGTGGAGTTATAAAACATATATTTTAATTAATAATTTTAATATTACTTTTTATGAAAAAAACAAGTTTTCTTACAAACGTCTGTATCCCTGCCAGAATATTAGGTTTGGCACTTACAGTTTGCACTTTATTTACAGTTACGTCATGTACTAATGATGACAACGGCTTAATACCCATAGGAAACGGTGAAGGTAACTATGGGCAGTTTCAAACAGAGGAAAAATATAACAATGAAACACAAGGTATGTTTATACTTTGTGAAGGAAATTACGGAAAGAATAATTCTACATTAGATTATCTAAACTTTACAACCGGGCTGTATTATCCTAATGTCTTTGAATCTGGATTTATGAAAGATAGTAAAAAAATGGGAGATACGGGTAATGATATTAAATATTATAAGGGTAAACTTTGGATAATTATTAATGCTTCTAACAAAGTAATAGTAGTTAATCCTGTTAATGGAAAAATAGAAAAAGAGATAAATAATATAATAAATGGGCGCCATTTAGTGTATTATAACGGATTTGTATATGTTAGCGCATACTATAATGCTAAATTTAATGAAGTTATAAGCAAGGGAACTGTTTATAAAATAAATGCAGATGATTATACTATAACAGGTCAAGTAGACGTAGGTTATCAACCAGAGAATATGGATATTGTTAAGGACAGACTCTATGTTGCAAATAGTGGAGGGTATAATGGAGGCAATGCTATAGGTTACGACCATACTATAAGTGTAATAGATATTAATACTTTTAAAGTAATAAAAACTATAGATGTCAAATCTGTGAATCTTAACGAATTAAAAGCAGATAAAAAAGGTAATCTTTGGGTTACTTCTCAAGGCAAATACGATCCTACAACGTATAGTATGATAGGTGCTAATATTACAGAAATATCTACAGAAGGTGAAATACTTAATCATTTTGATGTTTCTGCAGCTAATTTGGTTATTAATGATAATAATCTTTATTATACTGTTTCTTCATCTAAACAGCCTGTTCTGCTTAATGTTATAGACACAAATACAGGGAAAATAATTGAAAAGAATTTATTAAAGAACAATTCTCCATCTCAGCTTCCTATTACAACTTGTGCAGTTGCTATTAATCCTTCAAATAAAAATATTTATCTTGCTGATGCAAAAGATTATATCTCCGCAGGTGAAATATTTGTATATGATAAAAACGGCAAGTATCTTTCAACAATAAAAAATAATCTGATAGGTATTACCCCTGCTCATATATGCTTTATCCCCTAATAAAGTATAAGCAATAGAGCAGTGCTAATACAAACAAAAAAACAGTGGTAGTATATAGCGTTAAAAGCAATAACTTCCACTGTTTTTTTATATAATACTATTAGTATATACTATAATATAAAGCCTTATAACGGACTAACAAACAAAAAAGTACGAATAAGAGCATAAGACCCAATGCCAGATAAATAACCAACTAAGGCTATCCAGCTAATCTTTTTCATATACCAGCCAAAGGTAATCTTCTCTAATCCCATCACAACTACTCCTGCTGCACTTCCTATAATGAGCATAGAGCCACCCACACCTGCACAATAAGCTAATAATTGCCAGAAGATACCATCTACAGCCATATCGCCTGTTACTGTAACAGGGTACATACCCATACTGCCTGCTACTAAAGGAACATTATCTATAATAGAGGATAGAGCTCCTATTATACCGGTTACAGCATAGTGATTTCCATTAAAGGTTATATTTAATCCCTTACCTACTTGCTCTAAAGCACCAATTTCTTCAAGGCAAGCAACAGCCATTAATATGCCTAAGAAAAATAATATTGTAGACATATCTATGCGTCTTAACAAATTACTTACACGCTTAGCAAAGTCTTCACTGCCACCTATCTTTTTATATAAGCGATAGTATAAAACCTCTGTAACCGACCACAACAATCCTAAAACACATAAAATACCCATGAAAGGAGGTAGCCCGGTAAAAGTATGAAAGACAGGTACAAGACATAAGCCACCTACACCAATGGCAAAGATTAATTTTCTTTGAAAACCGCCAAACTCTTTTTCACTTTCATTTTCTTCGCCAATGTTTAAAGATACATCAGTTGCTATTTTACCTTTAAGCATAAACTGAAGTATTAAAGCTGGAATAACCATAGATAAAAGAGATGGGATAAAAATCTCACTTATCACTCCTGCAGCTGTAATAAGACCTTTATTCCATAACATAATAGTAGTAACATCGCCTATAGGTGAAAAAGCTCCACCAGAATTAGCAGCTATAATGATTAATGAAGCATAAACCATTCTGTCTTCATGGGACTTAATGAGTTTTCGTAAAATCATAATCATTACAATACTTGTAGTAAGATTGTCTAATATAGCTGAAAGAAAGAATGTCATAAAAGCTATTTTCCACATCAGACCACGTTTCGATTTAGATCTCATGACATTTTTTACCCAATTGAAACCGCCGTTTTGATCAACTACTTCTACAATAGTCATGGCTCCCATAAGGAAAAATAAGGTAGTAGCAGTGTCGCCAAGATGTTCTACTATAACCTTATTAGCAAATGACATTACAGAATGGGCTGTAACGTTAAGATCAGGGTGCATTGTTAAAAGAAACTTAGATGGATCTACCATAAATAGGACCCAACAGACTACAAACATTAATAATGCAATAGCTGCTTTGTTTATCTTAGTTAAACTTTCTACAGCGATGAGTGCATATCCTAAAATGAAAACAATAATAATAAAAAGTGAAAGTGTTGACATAAATTACATAAATACTTTATTTTGGCGCAAAGATACACAAAAGAAAACACAAGACTTCTAAAATGAAGATAAAAATTAAGTTTCTAACTTTTTTTTTCCAATAATTTTATAGTACATTTGTAACAAAAAGATAATATATAGGAAAGGTATAGCTTTACTTTTATTGACAGCTTATATGTTTTTAAATGGATTTTTATATCATAATCAGCTTGTTTAAAATAACTTTTCTTTAATCCTAAATTGATCTACAATGGCAGAAAATAAACGCAAAAGAATGGAAGAACTTGTTCTATGTTTGAACAACGCTTCTGATGCCTATTATAATGGTAAAGGTGAAATTATGACCGACTTTGAGTGGGATGCGGCTTTCGATGAATTGAAAAAAATAGAAAAAGAACTCGGAATAATACTTCCCAGCTCACCTACAAATAATGTTAGTGCTGATAATATAACGGGAAAAAAAGAGGAACACGAATACCCAGCCTTATCTTTAGCGAAAACAAAAAGTGAAGAAGTTCTTGTAAAGTGGGCTGCAAATCGTCCTATATGGCTTTCATGGAAATTAGATGGACTAACACTTGTAGTAACCTATGATGAGGGAAAACTTACGAAAGTAGTAACACGTGGTAACGGACATATAGGTACAAATATAACTCACTTAGCTTCGGCTATAAAAGGAATATTACCAACAATAAACACTAAAGAGCACCTTGTTATACGTGGAGAAGCTGTTATCAGTTATGCCGATTTTGAAATCTTTAATATGGAATCAGAAGAAGAATATGCTAATCCTCGCAATCTTGCTTCAGGATCGCTTACGCTAAAAGATATTAATGAGGTGAAATCGCGGCATTTACAATGGAAGCCTTTTACTTTGGTACATTGCGATCGGACTATTATTTCGTGGGGTGAGCGTATGTCTTTCCTTGATAGTTTAGGATTTAACACTGTAGAGCGAGAGTTTATAGCTATCCCCTCTATAAAAAATATAGAAGATGTAATAGCAGCATGGACTCAACGCGTTACTGATAGTGCAAGAAAAGACAAGCAGCCTTATCCTGTAGATGGGTTAGTTATTACGTATGATGATACAGATTATGCAGCAACAGGATCGGTAACAGGGCATCATGCTACACGTGCAGGATTAGCTTTTAAATGGCAAGATGAAAGCATGGAGACGGAACTAAAATTTATCGAATGGTCATGTGCTACATCTACGATATCGCCAGTGGCTGTATTTGCCCCAGTAGAGATAGAAGGAACTATTGTAAAGCGTGCTAGTCTGTGTAATATTTCTGAGTGTGAGCGTTTAGGTATCGGTGATGCAGGAACAAAAATAATGGTAATAAAAGCAAATAAAATTATCCCAAAGGTTATTTGTGTTTCAAAGCGTATAGGCAGTTTTCTAATCCCCTCTGTTTGTCCTGTATGTCAGTATCCAACGGAGATAGTAGAAAATGAAAAAAGTGGAACTCGTACTCTTCACTGCACTAATCACTATTGTCCAGCTAAACAGCTTAAGAAGTTAGCTCGATTTGTATCAAAGGAAGGGGTAAACATAGATGGATTGTCAGAACAAACTATGCAAAAATTTATAAATCTGGGTTGGGTAAAAGAGTATTCTGATATATTTCAATTAAAGAATAAAGAAAAAGAATTAAAACAAATAGAGGGTTTTGGTACTAAAAGTTGTGAAAACCTATTTTCCGCGATAGAAAAATCACGTATTGTAGAAGCAAAACAATTACTATATGCTTTAAGTATCCCTTTAATAGGTAAAGATGTATGTAATCGCTTACTTTCTACTTATTCTTTAGAAGAGCTTATAAGCATGAGTCGTCCCACAACTATTGCTTCACAGCAATTATTATTTAATGAGGCTTATGCGGATACAGAAACGATATTTTCAACAATAGCAGGCATTGGACCTGAAAAGAGTACAAGTTTTGTACGATGGATGAGAGATGAAAACAATTATACTCAACTTCAACATCTTTTACAAGAACTTACCATTAAACAAACAACTACAGAGATAAAGGGAAAATCTTGTAAAGGTTTAACCTTTGTCATAACAGGTGATGTGCACCATTATAAAAATCGTAACGAATTAAAAGCATACATAGAAAGTGAAGGAGGAAAAGTTACTGGTAGTGTTTCTAAAAATACTAACTACCTTATTAATAATGATACAGAAAGCATATCTAATAAAAATAAAAAAGCTAAAGAGCTCAATATTCCTATAATTTCAGAAGACGATTTCATATCTCTTTTTAATAAATAAAACAAAAGACTTATATAGTATGTTATTGTTGTATTTATATTAAATGTTTGTAGTAAAGTTTTTATTTTCTTTTATTATTTGTATATTTGCATTTATGATAAAAAAATATATAAAGTTATGAGTCAGATAAACAATCATTTGGTAATAATGGCAGGAGGAGTGGGAAGTAGGTTTTGGCCAATGAGCACATCTGATTATCCCAAACAGTTTATAGATGTTTTAGGTGTTGGTAAATCATTATTGCAGCTTACACTTGATCGTTTTAAAGACATAATGCTTTTGGATAATGTTTGGGTTGTAACTAATGAAAGATATGTAGATATAGTTCGTACGCAATTGCCTGAAATTTCTCAGAGTCATATCTTAAGCGAGCCATGTCGTCGTAACACAGCACCTTGTATAGCTTATGTAAGTTGGCGTATAAAGAAAGAAAACCCTAAGGCAAATATAGTTATAACTCCCAGTGATCATATTGTAACAAATCCTACAGAGTTTAAACGTGTAATAAATAATTGCTTAGAGTTTACGGCACAGTCGGACGCTATAGTAACTTTAGGTATGAAACCAACACGCCCTGAAACGGGATATGGTTATATTAAGGCAGATCTTAGTTCGTTTTCAGCTCGTAATAAAGAGGTTTTTCGTGTCGACCAATTTAGGGAAAAGCCAAGTTTAGAGACTGCTAAAAAGTATATTAGTCAGAACAATTTCTTTTGGAATGCTGGTATTTTTGTATGGAGTGCTTCTACTATTATTAATGCTTTTCGCATTTATCAGCCTGCTACAGCTCTTTTATTTGAGAGAATTATAAATGTTTTAGGTACACCATTAGAGCAAGAAACAATTAATGAAATTTATCCAGAGTGTGAGAATATATCGGTTGATTATGCTATAATGGAAAAAGCAGAGGAGATTTTTGTTCATCCTGCAGACTTTGGTTGGAGCGACCTTGGTACATGGGGCTCATTGTTGGCTCAAACTCCTCATGACCTTTATGGAAACACGCTTATAGGTCCTAATGTGCAGGTATTTGATACAAATAATACTATAGTTCATACCTCAGATGAGAAAAAAGTAATTATACAAGGATTAGATGGCTATATAGTAGCTGAAAAGAATAACACATTACTTATATGTAAATTATCTGAAGAACAAAAGATCAGGCAGTTTTCTGGTGAAAACTAAACGTTTTAGTAAATAGTACAAAGTGAATAGAAAGATTAAAAACATGAATGTGTTTTTGCACGAATTTACTAAATAAAAGAAAGAGTAAGATAATTTTATAGGAATCATTATAAAAGCGGATTGTTTTTAGGAAGATGTACTTTATTTTGAGTTAATAAATTAATAGTATGGAACCATTGGCTGAGAGAATGCGTCCACGCAGTTTAGATCAATATATAGGGCAAAAACATTTAGTGGGTAAAAATGGTGTATTGAGGAGAATGATAGAATCGAAACATATCTCTTCTTTTATACTTTGGGGGCCTCCGGGTGTCGGAAAAACCACTTTAGCACAGATAATAGCAAATATGTTAGAAACGCCTTTTTATTCAGTTTCGGCAGTAACAAGTGGCGTAAAGGAAGTGCGTGAAGTAATAGAAAGAGCCAAAGGTAATCGTTTTTTTTCTACTAATTCACCAATTATTTTTATAGATGAGATACATCGCTTTTCACGGGCTCAACAAGACTCTTTGCTTGATGCTGTAGAAAAAGGTATAGTAACTCTTATTGGAGCAACGACGGAGAATCCTTCTTTTGAGGTTATTACTCCTCTTTTATCGCGTTGCCAAATCTATACATTGAAAAGCTTAGAAGATGATGACCTCTTATCATTATTATATCGTGCCATAAAGGAAGATGGTGAGCTAAAGAAGCGTAATATTGAAATTGTGGAAACATGCGCTATTTTGCGCTATAGTGGAGGTGATGCGCGTAAGTTGCTTAATATATTAGACCTTATTGTTTCTTCAACACTGGAAGATAATATAAAAATAACAGACGAAATGGTGGAAAATCAATTATTGCAGCCTGTTTTATCTTATGATAAAGCTGGAGATATGCATTATGATATTATTTCGGCATTTATAAAGTCAATACGTGGTAGCGATCCTGATGCTGCAATTTATTGGTTAGCGCGAATGATAGAAGGAGGAGAAGACCCAAAGTTCATAGCTCGTAGATTAGTTATTTGTGCAGCAGAAGATATAGGATTAGCTAATCCTAATGCTCTTCTGATAGCAAATGCTGCCTTTGATATTGTTATAAAAATAGGATGGCCAGAGGGTAGAATACCTTTGGCAGAGGCTACTATATATTTGGCTACATCTCAAAAAAGTAATTCTGCATATTTAGCTATAAATGAAGCTATTGCCGAAGTAAATAAAAGTGGTAATGTGCAAGTTCCTCTATATCTTCGTAATGCGCCTACCAAATTAATGAAAGATATAGGATATAAAAAAGGTTATAAGTATCCTCATGATTATCAGAATAATTTTGTGTTGCAACAATATCTTCCTGATAATTTAATAGATAAACATTTTTGGCATGCACAGCACTCTCCAATGGAAGAAAAATTATATCAGCGTATGTTACAAGTGTGGGGAAAACGCTATGAATAACGATATTTAATTTGTGGTATAAAAATATATTATTTTCAATGGAATTGTAGTTTAAAAAATGTTCTTTTGGAAAATATGCCTATAGATGTTTTATTTTGTCTAAATTTATTTGTATTTTTGCCATATAGTAGTAAGTTGTTTTGATGTATTTTTCTTTATTATGACTGGCTAAAGTTAATACTTTGGTAATTTGTTTTATTATGTTTAATGAAAATAGTCAGGTATAGAATAAGTCATATAAATAAAAAAAGAGTGGAGATGAAACCTATTTTTGTAGCAGGCCCATGTGTTATAGAAAGTTTTGAGCTTCTTTGTCAAGTGGCAGAAGAGTTAGTTCGTTTAAATAACAAATATAAAGTAAATATTATTTTTAAAGCAAGTTTTGATAAGGCAAATCGTACAAGTTTAAGTTCTTTTAGAGGTCCTGGATTAAACAAAGGTTTGTCCATGTTAAGAGAAATAAAGCAACAATATGGGTTAAAGATTCTTACAGATATTCACGAAAGCTATCAAGCAGATATTGTAGGTGAAATTGTAGATGTTATTCAGATACCAGCTTTTCTTTGTAGACAGACAGATTTACTTGTAGCTGCATCTAAAACTGGTAAGATTATTAATATAAAAAAGGCACAATTTTTAAGTGGTAAGGATATGAAATATCCTGTCCAGAAATGTTTAGATAGTGGTGCTAAGGAAGTTTGGCTTACAGAACGTGGTAATAGCTTTGGTTATAATAATTTGGTAGTAGATTTTCGTAATATTTGTGACATGAAAGAAATAGTACCAATCGTTATTATGGATTGCACGCATAGTGTGCAGCGCCCTAGTGCAGGTGAAGGAAAAACTATAGGTGATCGTAAATTTGTACCTGCTATGGCTATAGCTGCAAAAGCTTTTGGGGCAACTGGTTATTTTTTTGAAGTTCATCCAGATCCAGATAAAGGTTTATCAGATGCTGCTAATATGTTAGAGTTAGATAAGTTAGATGGGTTAATAGGTAAATTAATATGATAGTTGAAGAAAATAAAATAGAAAAAGTAAGGTCTTATGCTATTCAATGTATTAAGGAAGAGGCTGAAGCTACATTAGCTTTAATAAATCAACTTGATGATAATTTTGATAAAGCAGTAAAGCTAATTTATGATTGTAAAGGTAAAGTTATAGTAACAGGGGTGGGCAAGAGTGGAAATATTGGTGCAAAAATAGCAGCAACATTATCATCTACAGGTACTCCTGCTTTCTTTGTAAATCCATTAGATGCTTATCATGGGGATTTAGGAGTAATGACTAAAGATGATGTTGTACTTGCCCTTTCTAACTCAGGTCAAACAGATGAGTTGTTACGTTTTATACCCATTCTTTTACAAATGACAGTGCCGATTATAGGTATTAGTGCAAATACAGATTCTTTATTGGCAAAATATAGTACTGTACATATTAAGGTTTGGGTAGAAAAAGAAGCTTGTCCACTTAATCTAGCACCAACAAGTTCTACTACAGCGGCTCTTGTTATGGGAGATGCGTTAGCTGTAGCTTTAATGAGGGTACGCAATTTTAAGCCAAAAGATTTTGCACAGTTTCACCCTGGTGGATCTTTAGGTAAGCGCTTACTTACAACGGCACAAGATGTAATGCAGGCAGAATGTTTACCTATTATTCCTAAAGAAATGCATCTTGGTGACGCTATTATACATGTTAGTAAAGGTAAATTAGGGTTAGGGGTTTCTCTTGATAAAGATAATAAGGTTATAGGTTTAATTACTGATGGCGATATTCGCCGCGCAATGGAACAATGGCAAGCTGAATTCTTTGATAAAACGGTAGAGGATATAATGACAAAAGAGCCTAAGTCGGTATTACCTGTTACTAAAATTGCAGATATTCAAGCTACTATGCAAAAATATAAGATTCATACAGTATTGGTATGTGATGCTAATAAACACTTATTAGGAATTGTTGATCATTATAGATGTATGGTTTAATGTTAAATGTCTTTTAATATTCAGAGATTGTACATTAAATAAAAAATGAAAAACATGTAAAGTATATGTATAAAAGAGATGTTTTTATAATATTTTCTATTGTTTTAATGTCTTTATTTTTCTTACCAGAAAGTAAAGCAACGATACTTTCTAAAGAGAGAGTAGACTCTTTAATAGCATTTCAATTAAGGAAAAAGGGGGTGCATTTTACAAAAAATAATTCTGTAGTATTGTTGAAAAATGGTAAAGAAAAATTTGAAGATCTATTTAGAGCTATAGAACAAGCAAGGTCAAGTATACATTTAGAATATTTTAATTTTCGTAATGACTCTATTAATAACGAACTTATTAAGCGTCTAGCTATTAAAGCTAAAGAAGGCGTTGAGGTTAGAGCTGTATTTGATGGATTTGGTAATGCAAGTAATAATAGTCCTATAAAAAGAGCTGATATTAAGAAAATTAGAAGTATGGGTATTGAAATATATAATTTTAAGCCTCTTAAGTTTCCTTGGTTTCATTGTATCTTTAATCGTGATCATCGTAAAATAGTAATAATAGATGGTAAAGTTGCTTACACGGGAGGAATGAATGTAGCTGATTATTATATAAAAGGCACAAAAATAGTTGGTTCATGGCATGATATGCATTGTAGAATAGAGGGAGACGAGGTTAATACTCTTCAAAGGATTTTTTTTAAAACGTGGTATCTTGTTACGGGACAAAAGCTGCATGGAGCTAAATATTTTAGAGGAATAACTAATGCAGAATATATAAAAGGGTTAAAGCCTGATACAAGTGCATCTGTAGGTAAAAAGATGGTTTGTATTATTAATAGAGAGCCGCATATAACAAATGATATTATTCGTTATTTTTATATTAATGCTATAAATGATGCGCAAGATAGTATAAAAATTATAAATCCATATTTCACATTAAGTAGAAAATTAAAGAAAGCTTTAAAAAATGCTGTTAGACGTGGGGTTAAAGTAGAAATAATGCTTAGTGTTAAGAGTGATATACCTCTTACTCCTGATTGTGGCTTTTATAACGCTCACAAATTAATGAAAGCAGGTTGTACAGTATGGCTTTATAAAAAAGGTTTTCATCATACTAAAATAATTATGGTTGATGGACAATTTTGCACAATAGGTTCGGCTAATCTTAACGCTCGTAGTTTGAGGTGGGATAGAGAAGAGAATGCTGTAATAATAGACTCTTGTATAACTAAAGAACTTGATACTTTATTTGATGAACAAAAAAAGGATAGCTTTATTTTAACACCTAAGAATTGGGAAACATGGCGCTCTCATTGGCAGCGATTTAAGGGGTGGTTTGCTTATTTATTATCCCCTTTTCTTTAAGTATTAGTTATCTTTTGAAATGGTATCATTGTTGTCAGGTAAAAATTTTATATATCTATAAGTATGTGTATAAAGAAGAAAATAATATTTTTGTTTATTATACTGATATATTTATGTTATATGCAAACTATAAGGGGGGAATCTATATGTATTAATATAGATAAAGACTTATACCTATTAAATATGTTTGCAAAGGTTAATGCTATAAATAGTAATACTAATGAATATATGTATAAATCAAATGCAGCTTTAGTTTCTGAAACTAAGTTAGATTGTGCCAAAATGGTTTTTTCTTTACCTGGTATGCGTTTTATGCAAAAAATACGAACTAAAAAGCCTGTTAATAAACTTACTGTTAAAAGATTGCCTGTAGGACTTGTATGGAATGATAAAAGAAAGTTAATAGAGGGATATATAAATAAAGAAGGACAGTATTCTTATAGTATTTGTATAGAAGATAATGGTAAGATATATAGTGAAAATATAAATCTCATAGTATCTAATAAATTGCAGATGCCAGTTCCATTTATGGGTTGGTTATCATGGAATTCAGTGCAGAATGAAGTGTCTGAAGATATAGTAAGAAAAGTTGTGCAAATATTTAAGGCTAAAGGACTTTATGCATGTGGGTGGAAAACTATTATGCTTGATGATCTATGGCAGGCAAACGAACGTCAGCCAGATGGCACACCAAAAGCAGATGAGAAAAGATTTCCAAATGGTATTAAGGCTTTATCTAATTATATTCATAAGGAAGGAATGAAGTTTGGCTTATATACAGATGTAGCAGAATTAACATGTGCTAATGCTTTTGGCTCTTTGGGATATGAGGATATAGATGCAAAAACGTACGCAGACTGGAAAGTTGATATTGTTAAATGCGATTATTGTCATGCTCCAAGTGATTTATTAACAGCTAAAAAACGTTATAAAGATATTTATGAAGCATTTAAAAGAGCAGGCAATAATACAGTGTTATATATATGTGAGTGGGGAGAACGTGAACCTTGGAAATGGGGTGCAGAGATAGGGGGAAGATGTTGGCGTGTATCTCAAGATGTAAGAGATTGTTGGACAGGAAAAGGAAATGGTGAGGGAGTGGTGCAAAGCATTAGAGATATGAAGCATTTATCAATATATCAGGGCGTAAATCGTTTTAATGATGCAGATATGTTATGTACAGGTTTGCATGCAACAGGTAAATCTTCAAATGATTTATGTGGTGGAAAAGGACCAGGAATGACACAAGATGAGTATCGTACTCAGTTCGCTTTATGGTGTATGTGGTCTTCTCCTATGGTGTTATCTTTTGATCCAAGATTAAAAACATTTACAAAAGATGATTATGCTATATTGACAAATAAAGATTTGATTGCACTTGATCAGGATCCTATGGGGCAGCAAGCGGATTTGATATCAGAAGATAACGATATGGTTGTTTTTGCTAAAGATTGTGCAAATGGAGATATTGCCATTTCTGTTACTAATATGTCAGGTAGAGATAGGGACTTTACTTTCGATTTTTCTAAAATACCAGCACTTGATGCTTATAAGTCATATCATGTTCGTGATCTATGGACTCAATCTATGTTAGCAAAGAAAGTGACTTCTTTATTAACTACAAAAGTTGCGAGTCATGCTACAAAAGTGTTTCGTCTTTCAGAAGATTAGTTTTTTGTTGCTTAAGGAAAATATATGAATAAAAGGATATATGTGTTTTATAGATTGAGGAAAAATTAATATAAAGGTTTTTATTCACTAATTATAATTAAAAAAATTGGTTGGTATATTGTTTATATATATATTTGTAACCTAATGAGAAGAATATTTTTCATAATACTATTAATGTTGAGTATATCAATATATGCACAACAAAATGTAACAACAAGTGCAAATGATACTGCGCTAGTAAGACCTATAGAGTCTTCACAGTTACGCGGAATACGTGAGGCAACTGTGGAGGAAAAGGTGTTCGCTAAACAGTTAGCATATCAAATAGAAGAACAAAGGCAGGTGGATAATACTTTACCTATTGTAGATGTAAATAGTCAAGCAATTACATATAATGATATTTATTATCCCATATGGACTAATAGGTTGTGGAGATTACATCCAGGTTTAAATATCAATTTAGGTGCATCAGCTTTCTATAATATGGGTAAAGGATATTTTAATGGTGGAGGCTTCTCTCAAGATGTTTCAATTCAATATGTAACTAACATTTCACCAAAACTCACAATAAGTTTAGGTGGCTATCTTAATCATATTACTTATAAGGGGGATAATTATTTTGTAGGAGGTGTAAACGCTATGTTAGGATATCGTTTAGATGATCATTGGAGTGCATATGCCTTTGTACAAAAGACTTTCACAAGCAATAATATAGTATTTGGATATAATAATTATTATCAGCCTTATATTGGACAATATAGATATATAGGAACTATTGCTGAGTATGGGTATGCAGGATTAGGTTATGGCATAATAGATACTCAATGTATGGATCGTATTGGTGGGGGTATTACTTACCAGTGGGGTAGTAATAATCAAAATACGATTTCTATAAATGTAGAGTTTGATCGTTTACCTGATTATAGAAATAATTTCTATAATATACAGCGCTATGATTATCCCACACATTAATAACAATAGAGGCAAATATTATAGTTATTTATTGTTGTATAATAAAATAATCATCTTATATTATAGTTGTGGTTTTTACAAAAACGGTTAATCAAAAGAGTAGATTATTTGTGAGAAGTGCCATGCATAATTTTCGGCGTATAGCTCATTTTGCAGGATGATTTTGAGAAGTATGTATCCTATAGCTCAAATTGCAGGATGATTTTTTCCGA
>NZ_JBWPJP010000033.1:0-26390 GCF_056583855.1 Prevotella sp. C0209C1
CTTGCAGATATTTGCAAATAATTTATAGCATAATATACTATGAATCAGATGAATATTAGGCTTTTAAGGGTGGACTACATAAATCATGAAGGTGGTTTATATTATAGTTCTTTCCATAATACTTACTAATCATGGCTAAACATGTAGGACCGCAGTCCATTCCGTCATGTTGTTGCAGAACAGGGAATTTCTTCATTCTCTTATTGATTGGCTTTAATGATATTCTTGGTTATATCGGCAAAGCCTAGAAGGGTTACCCAGAGGTTTGGCAGCAATTCAGGTTGCGTCACATCCCAATGATACAACGTGGGGAAGGGGTAGGCCTTTTTCTCAGCTTGCACAATATAGACAATGGCGTAGAAGTTACCCTTTAGCGTCAGACGATCAACGCACAACACCCGTTGCTTCGATGGCGAGATGATGAGGTTGCGCCAATAGTCGTCACGCTGCAGCCGGCGATGGCTGCTCCACTCGGCTGCCGATTCTACAAAACATTCACCTTTGATATTCATAGAATAGTTGGGCGCCCATGCCTTGTCTTCATTGTTGAGCCTTAATACGATGAGTTTATCAGCATACACAAATTCCACACGTTTGTCCTTAAAAGGCAGTTGGTGGATGCTCGTTCTAATCAAATCGTAGGCTGCATACAGTGAGTTGAAATTAGACTGGTTGATGAAATTCAACTCATAGCCACCTGTATAATTAGGCGAGAGTATGTCTTCTCTCAACGGATAATTCACATTAGTCATTGAATTGACAACTACAGATGAGTTCTTCTTAAGGCTTAGCACTGACGAATCGACAAATGCGAAATCAGCGCTTGCACATCCTGTTAACGTGAGGACAGCAACGATAGCGACTACAACGAGCTTTGTCATCGTGAGGAATGGATCAGAATCTACGTACTTCATTGGTTTTGGTATTTGCAAAATGTTTCTTTTGTTTACTGTTAAATGCGTAAGAAACGAGGAGGAAAACATTCCAGTTATCCCTGTTGCTGTATGAGACATCATTTATCCAATCACACAGTGTTGCACTTGTACGCGAACGAGGACACAAAGCATTGTTGACAGACAGTTGTATGAACCAGCTTTTTATGCTTTTTGATAGCGAGAGTTGAGTGCTCCACTGTTCAGTGACCTCCCTGAAAAGCGAAGAATTCTTGCCATAATAATCTACAAACAGCATGATGCTCAGATGGTTTTTCAACTCAAACGTGTGATGCACCTTGAAATTCACATACGGATGGTTGAAATGATAGGGGGCATCCATATAGGTATATGAGAAAGTTTGCCCACCTGCGCCAAACTCAATGTAAGGTGTATAGAAGCCAAAATGCTGCCACCAGTTCACCCCTGCACTCCAGCGCACATAATTCGACAGGTTTGTGGCCTGCGACAGCACAATATCATTTGACGCTCCCAACAAACTTCTCCTCATTGCTATGTCACCATGAACGAAATCGCACGAGCCGATAAACCGTAGGTTTTTGTATGATGCTAATACATTGATAGAATTTGTGTAAGCATAATCCAAAGTTGAATTTCCCTGCACATAGTAGTATCTGCTCTGATATTCCACGTTGTCATTCAGCTCTCCATAATTGGGTCTTCTCATGGTTTGCCTATAGCCCACAGAAACATTGGTGACGCTGTTTGAACGGTATGATATATTCAAAGATGGAAGGAAATCATGATAATCACGGCTTTTCGACTTCTGTTTCGAGTTTCCTACAAAGTATTGCCAACTGACATATTCATAACGCAATCCGGCATTGACAGAGAATTTCCCCATTGAGGCATTCAGATTGGCATAGGCACCTCCTAGCACCTGCTCGTTTTTATTCGCCGCACTCAGCATCTCTGTATTGATGTTATTTTCATCAAAACCGAACGTTTGCTTGTAGCGCGAATAGGTGAACTCACCGCCGTAGTTTAGCGACACTTTGTTTGATAATGGTGTATTTATGTCTGCCACAAAAGAATTCATCAGATAATGAGACTTGCTCTTTGTTGAGACATCTACATCGTTTTGTTCACCATAGAAAAACTCTCTACGCTGCGTACCCACTAAGATGTCATCCGTAAAATCAAACCTTGTTTTGCCGACGGATAGGGTGTAGAATATGTTGGTAAGCCATTGTGTTGGGACATTCTTAGATTTGTTCTCTACATCAGCATGGAAGTCGTTCACCCCATCAGTGTAATGATCAATCGAGGCATCATCTATTGTATGATTGTGCTTATATTGTGTAAGCCTCGTGTTGAAACCAAGGGTCTGCTTGACCGAAGGTTGATAGGTCACACCAAAGTTGCTATCCCAGAATCTCATGTCATAATTTAAGGTAGTAGTGTTCGTGTACAACTTGGTTGGCTCGCTCATAATAGACGTTCTGTCCTCAGTGTATTCCCGATTTTTATAATTGGCGTGACCCATTCCTCCGGTCAGCTGCCACTTGCCTGAATTATATACCAGCGAGCCACCCTCACTGTTGGATAGTTTCCTTCCGATGGTTGTACTCGAATATGCGTTGCCTCCCAACCCATTGGGGTTATCAACGGTAAATATCTTAATCACTGCTTTAACATCCGAGGAATATCGTGAGCCGGGGTTTGTGATCACCTCAACTCTTTTAACCCTGTCAGAATTGACGGTCTTAAGGATATTTGCATCATAAACTTTATTGTTGTTCAAATAAATAACAGCCCCATCACGACCGAACACATTGTATTCGCCGCTGCCACCTGATACAAATGGTATTTGGTTCATCAAATTGTCCAACGAACCTGATTTGGCCAATAGTGTGTTTTGAACATTAGCAATAATAACGTCATTCTCATTCTTGAACAGACTGTGCCTGTCCTTCACAATCACTTCGTCAAGTTCGGCTGACTTGCTTTTTAAAACAACACGTAGAGGGTGTGGCAAAGTTTTCGTCAGTCTGATGGTGTCAGCTAACATGCCCACGTAGGATATGACAAGATAGCCTCCGCCACCCTGATTGGCCAGAGAAAAGGTGCCATCAGAGGATGTCGTTGTTCCTGCAATGTAGTGCATACTTGTGTCGACTTGCACCACATTTGCAAATTCTACAACCTTCCCATTGTCACCCATAACCGTACCCTCGATTGTTTGCCCTTGTGCAAACAGCGGCATATACAAGGCGACAAGGATAAGGATAAATAATTTTAAAGCCTTAATGTTTAATCGATTCGCACTTCTAAATATCTATTACTATATACGTTCTGGATTATTAGATGGAAAATATTCTCCCTAACAGTATCGTCATTTATATCACCAGTAAGTTTGTTTTCAATTATGTAATTACTCAATTCGTAACCAGTTATATAATCTTGAAAATAAGCTAAGAAATATCCCCAACGTTCTAGTTTCTTGCTTTTGCCATCACGACTTATCCAGTAAGAATTACCGTCAAAGTCCAAATGCACGTCTTCCCTTAGCTTAAAAGATACCTTGGTCATTAACTCTTCTTGAGTCTTATATGATTTAAGTTTCGTGTACGATTGATTGAAATCATCAAAATATTTCATAGATTCGTCATTGATATCGAAATACATGTTTTGTCTTTCTAAATAATCAAGAATATTTTGATATTGTTGTGGAAATTCACTTCTTAATCGATACTCCATTTGCTCACAAATGAATTCGCACTGCTTTATCAAACCTACACAATGTGTGTAATTTACTGTGAACTGTGCAGTCTCCAAATTAATATATTGTGAAAAATCGGAGCTATCGTTGTTTTCTATTATATATGCTGTAGGAATTGATTCTTTCTTGGCCATTTCAGAAAGCAGTAATTGCTCAAAAATGATATTGAACACACCTGTTTTACCCTTTTTTGCCAAAATATATGGAACTGCATTCTTAATTCCTTCCATTGCATTGTGGGCATAGCGTCGTATGAAATCAATATTGTTTCCTCCAAAAAGTCCCATATTAACAGCTTGCCTGCATTCAGTGTCGAAAATTATATTTGGACAAGTTGGCACATTCTGGCGTAAGAATTCCAAGGCTTCTGTATAATCATCAGTAGTTTTTGGAGTAATCCATTCTATATTTTGACATGCAAGTTCTGCTTCTTCTATTTTATTAGGAAACCGATTATAGATAAATATATCATTATCAATATGTAAAAACGGTTCATTCTGCAAAGAATATGTAACGATTTTTCCATAAGCCTAAAATGATTCGTCCATATCAAGGTCATTAAGAACATTATGGAATTTAGTGTAAGGTAATTGTAATACATCTTTAAAAAGATGCATCCCAAAATCATCTGTATATAATTCCACGTCTTCGTAAAACTTCTTTAAGGTAAGACAACTGTATGACGTGGCTGCCAATGCATAACGAAGGTTAGGCCAACCACCGTTTAGCCTATTCTGGTATGATTCTTTGTCGGATTTAAGCAGAGGCTTGCTCCAAAAGCTTTGTATGATTTTCATTCTAAATAAGGATTATATGCACACTTTGATGGTGTAGATAAAGGATCGTTATTATCTTTAACGTAAGCACGACAATCTTGACACATATATCGCAATTCGCAATCTTTACATTGTTTTATATCATCTTTTCGAATATGCCATATTTTCTGAAATTCAGGATTGTTGATTACGTCTAGGAGTTGTGAATGCTTATCAAACAAACCATAGCTTTTTACCATGGAAGGACAGTTCTTTATATTGCCAAATCTGTCAATAGAAATTTTTTGATTTAGGCAATTGTTATAGGTAAGAGACTCTAAATACAACTCTGTTTTTGGTAGCATATACCAAGGAGAAACAACACCACATTGTTCCTCTGATGTAATACGCTCGGTTGTATAAATTATGTAGATTTCTGTGCTGTCGTAGATATTCTCTTCCTTTTGAGGACAACTGGAAATGGTAACTTTTCTAATTCTAGGATTGCTATAGCGCAGTTGTAAAATATTGTCTATACGCATTTCTTCACTATATGGAAATAGTAATTCTAAATCGCGTATACAGGTTCCCTTTGTATATGCAACCACTGAGGATAGATAATCCAATTTTATGTTGTCATAAAAACGAATTTCAAGGTTTTCACATCCTATATTATGTAGCTGTTTTATACCTCTGTGTAAATCATATGAGGAATTACCGTCATAATCAAAGATAGCATTTGTGATTAAATGCGGGGTTTGGAACTTAAGGTTAAGCTCCTTAAATATGACTTCATCTTTGTCAAAAAATGATCCTAAATCCTTTTCATAGAGGAAATTCATGTACCCTTCTATCGTGTCTTCATTCTCAGAATATTTTTTAAAGATCTCATCTAAAGACATGTGCTTGTCGTGCCTTAATATATATGAAAGTGAGAGAGGAATTAGCACATAAGTTTCTCTCTGCAAATCATAAATTGCAGACTTGTTCTTTCCATCTACTATCTTACAGCAAGGGAATAAAGCAAAATACTTATTGCGATTTAATCTCATAATTTCTTTGTCTTAATTTTTTCTGGTGAACTTAAGTATCTAGATATGTGTTTTGAGTAAATCATGCAGAAATAGTCCAGGTTAAATTTATCTGGACAAGTTGCTCTACATTGTATTCCTGCTATATCTCTTGCTTTAAAGTCTACTATGACCTTTTCAGCCAAAAGATAATTTAAACTCAATCGACTTTTAGTGTCTTTGTCAACAAATCTATAAAACTTTTGTCTCATGTTTCGTATAATAATACTTATCAAGATTTATGAGTTCTTCGGCTACTATTTTATGGAGTCCATAATTACATGGGAAATCTACCATTCCAAACTGGCCTGTAGGGTTTATTTCCAAAAAATAGAGCTTGTTATCTGTACCCTTAATCATATCTATCGAGCCACAATTCAAGTGTAGAAGATTCATCAACTTTTTCAATCGGTATTTTATATTCGCATTGAGTTTGCAGGGAACAAAGCGATTTGGTTTATCCCAATTATAATTTCTGAAATCAAGTTTTGTTTGCCTGTCGTTCTGAGAGAATATAGCCATAGGGTAGAAACGTCCGCATATATAGAAAATACGAAGTTCATACTTCTTGGTGATTTTTCTCTGTACTAGAGATGGCATGAATTTCTCAGGTAATCTGTCAAAACTCCTTTTGTCTACAATAGTAGTGTACATCATGCGCTTTTGTGATTATCACCCCACGATGGCAAAATCGGATCAAGAATGGATTTAGATATTACATTTCCAACAAGGCAGTTTAAATCATCTTTAGAATTGATAATATAAGAGTCAGCTATGTCTAATCCGCATTTGCTAGCTTGATATAGTACATTTAGTTTATTGATGTTGATGTTATTTGGATTTGTCAGCCAATTCCTATCTTGCAAAGCATAATTAAAGAAATCTATAACCTTATGAAACTCTTTGGTGATATGGCTAATGATTTCTTCATTAAGTTTGTGGGTCTTACAAAGCTTTTTATAGGTGTCAGAATACCTGAAAAAGCCGTATTTCCTAAACCAAACTGCTCCAATCTCGTCTAACGGAAAATAATTATTGTTGAAAAAACATTGTAGTTTAGAGCCTTTTAACGTAATCTTTATCACCATATCAATAAAGTCATAAGTATTGACTCTAATGAATGGATGCTTGTAATATTGAAGCCAGTCCTGAACCAAATCAGAGCTTAGGTCACCGTCATTTGTTAGAATTAGAATCATAACGCTTTCTTAAAATGAAAGAGAATGGGGAAACCATGCTCTTTCATTCTCTTTTTGTGTAGCTTTGGGCAAATTGGTTTAGTCGCCAACAATTCCGTCTGAGGATGCGCTACCATCGTCTCCTGCGTGTCCATCAGAATAGCATGTAACGGTGTTCAAGGTGTACCCGCCCTTGATACGCTTCATCTTCTCAACGTCCATAACGCTGAACTTGGGCTATTTAACGTTTTCAAATTTCTTCATTGTTAAAAAGTTTTTAGTTAGTATTGTATTTGGCTGGCTTAAAAATACCAGCATATTTTATTTAAAAGTGAAGGTAGGTAAAATTTATCGGATATGCAAACTTTTTGTCTGAATTAACTGTATTTTAATAGATGCCCAACAATAACAATAGTCAACGTTGGCATTTCTTGTCTATCGCATTGGCATCATACTCCTTGAACACAGCCGTGCGAAACTCCTTGTCGTTGTAGAACTTGTTCCACGTATTTGGGGGTTATGCTTGCGCATGTAGTTGCCGAAGGTGGCGAGTATGCGGTGTTTGGTTGCATACTGGTCGGCTTGCTCCACAATGGTCTGTGCCTTAGCACTTTCGTTATGAGCGTCACCCAACTTCACGATACCAGAATACAGCGTTCAAGCGTAGATCGCAAGAAAGACCGTCAAGCCGATGGAGATTTTCCACTTTAGATATGATAAGGCGTTCAGGAATATTCTGTCCCCATCGGAGAACTGTACCTGCACCGACTTAGGAATAGATGCTAACGATTCTTTCGTGAGATTCCGCATAAATTCTTACTGATTCTCCCCAAACAGCAAAACACCATGCGTCAAAGCTTCGCGTCCTTGCTTGTCCGTCAGGTCTTTGGGTATGCCGTCCGCATTGAGTAGAAGCGTTTGCAAACCCTCAGCCACTTCGGTTATTTTGCGCACACTGTCACCAACATCCAGCTCTTGCTCTTTGGTAAGTTGCTTACGCTGCTCGGCATCCATCTCAACAAGGTATGTGATCTGCGTAGTCTGTGCCTTAGTATTGTCAATTACGGCAGTGTCATCAAAGCCGTCCATATCATCTATTTGTAATTATTGCTGTCCGATAAAAACTTTTTTGAGCCTATCCTTGTTAGTTAAAATAGACTTAAACCCAAATCGGTCATTAGGATTTCTCTGTGTCGTACGGCAAAGAGAAATCCTTTAATTTTTTCCATATGGACAAGAATGATTGTCGTGTTTTTAGTGATCTGGCTAAATATAGGATATGCTTGTCTTTTGTTCTCCCCAGATAGGCTGGCGTTGATAACAATTCGTACCGAATTGTCTTCAGAAAATTCTTCTTGTTGGAATTAATCATCGCATGTCTAAACAACGACATAAAGTTATATGCCATTACAATGAAACTCCCGCATGCCTCTGTTGCCCAGAAGTTATGTGTGACAAAATCATCAATGGAGAAATCATTCTTCAATTCTTTTATTCTGTTCTCAGAATCCGCCCTTCCACGATATGAGTCATATACGATCCTGGCTGGCAGGTCAAGGTCTGTTACGAAGCAGCTGTATCGGTATTTCCCGAAATCTTCCTCATACTCGAAAAGATCCAGCTGTTTGATTTGCTTTCCCGTTGCTTTTGGGCGCTTCTCAATTTCTTGCCTGACCATCACAATGCGTCTGGGTTTCTCCCAACTGTTTGCCTGATAGATGGTTTCGGATATTTCCAATCCGTCTGTCTGCTCTATCCATTTGCGTTCATGGGTAAGACTGTACTTTATACGGTTATTGAAACGGCAGGCTATGATATAGTGTAACTCTTTGTCTTCCAGATAGTCAAGTATTTCCTTCGCAAAGAAGCCACTACCCATACGGACCAGTCCGACACGTTTGCCATCAAGTATTGAGAGTGTGTCCTCAAGAAATGACAGATAGTTGGTACTTGCAGATGTATTGCCAGGACGTAGCTAGTAATTTGCTATCATCCTCACATCGGAAACGAATGCAAGAAGAGGATGGTGCGATAGTCGTTCAGGACGTTTGGGGTTGTACCCTTTGGCTGCTCCCTCTTGGTTTCCCTCACGGACCATCACAGTCGAATTGAAGTCCAAGGTGTAATTGTCGAACTTCAACTCTGAGAAAAACCAACTGAACAAATTTCCGAAAACACGCTGGTTGATAGCTTGGGGAAATTTGTTGAGATAGCGCTGGTATGCACGATGGTCTGCTCCACGTTTCCACCCAAGTAGGTCACATAGTGCAGTGTCATAACGTACCACGTCAAGATGACCAAAGCAACTTGCGCCACACCACACACCTGCAAACAGTCCCAATATTAACTGGATCGGGTCATAGCCACGATTGGATCCTTGAAGCGGAACACCACTTTGCATAACATGCTCTTCAAAATGGCATTTCTCAAGCATTTTGAAGAACAGGGAAAGACCACCAAAAGGTGTTATTTCCTTATTTACGAACTTTATATAACAGTCGCGCATTGGAGTATATACTTTTTTTCGTTGTAAAGTTAGTAAAGATTTATGGATCAAGTATATACAAGGCTGTTTTTCTAATGGCGGTCATTAGAAAATGACAAGGAGCTTTTTTTAATGACCGATTTGGGATAAAATAGTCATGATTTCGCTGTCGGACAAGGAAGCCTTACGCCTTCTACGCTTCGTGGTATTGTCACCTAAAAGCAGTTTTCCGCCATTTTCAGCTTCAAAATGTTTACAAAAATCATCTATAACACAGAATAATTCAGTAATTTTGTAATCGGTAGTCTGCATAAGTGTATTTGTAACTGTTTGATTATTAACTATAAAGGTGCAAAATATTTATGAGACTACCTTCTTCTTTATTTACTTTTTTGCGTTTTCTTATCCCGAACTAAGGTATCAATTTCTACTGAACCGAAAATTTTCCTAACTCTTTTCTACTGACCAAATATAAAAGTAGAAAGTAAATACTTATACTTGGTTAGTATTTACCTTCTACTTTGTTATTTAAAAAGTTTTATAAGGTAGTAATAATTATTTATTACTTCTCAATAGCAGCAACACCAGGTAGAACCTTTCCTTCAATAGCTTCAAGCATGGCTCCACCACCTGTTGATACATAAGACACTTTATCTGCTAATTTAAATTTATTAACAGCTGCGACAGAATCGCCTCCACCAACAAGAGAGAAAGCACCATTCTTTTGGGTAGCCTCTGCAACATATTTAGCAATCTCACCAGTGCCATGTGCAAAGTTTTCAAATTCAAAAACTCCTACAGGACCATTCCATAAAATAGTTTTAGAACTAAGAATAATTTGTTTCCATTCTTCTAAACTTTGTTCAGCAGCGTCCATACCTTCCCACTCATCGGGTATTTCATTAATAGGGAATACTTTTCGTGGAGTATCATTAGAAAAAGATTGCCCACATACAGTATGTGTAGAAAGAGAAAGTCTAACACCTTTTTCTTTAGCTGCAGCGATAACATTTAATGCTTCTGGAATTAATTCATCTTCATGTAAAGACTGCCCTATTTTTCCACCTTGAGCTTTTATAAAAGTATAACCCATACCTCCGCCAATAATAAGGTTATCTACCTTATCAAGCAAATTTTTGATAACAGCAAGTTTTGAACTTACTTTTGAGCCACCTATTATTGCTGTAAAAGGATGCTGTGCATTCTTTAAAACGTTGTCTATAGCAGAAACTTCTTTTTCCATTAAGAAGCCAAGCATTTTATGATCAGCATCAAAGTTGTCTGCAATGACTGCTGTCGAAGCATGTTTACGATGAGCTGTTCCAAAAGCATCATTTACATATACATCTGCATAAGAAGCTAATTTCTTAGCGAAGGCTTTCTGACGTCCTTTCATTTCTTCCTTAGCAACATCATATTCAGGAGTTCCCTTAGCTACATCTACGGGTTTACCTTCTTCTTCAGGATAATAGCGTAAATTTTCTAGCAAAAGAGCTTCTCCTGGTTTTAAAGCAGCTGCTTCGGCATCAGCATTACCTGCGTCTTTAGCAAACTTCACTTCAACTCCTAACGCTTCGCTTACATTTTTAACAATTTGACCTAAAGAAAGCTCCATTTTTACTTTTCCTTTAGGTTTTCCCATGTGGCTCATCATTATTAAAGCACCACCATCAGAAAGTACTTTCTTTAAAGTAGGAAGCGCACCACGAATACGTGTATCATCTGTAACATGACCATTTTTATCTAATGGCACATTAAAATCGACGCGAACAATTGCTTTGTGTCCACTGAAGTTGAAATTATTAATTTTCATCTGTGTTAAATATTATATTGTTATACTTTTTAAATTACTACAAAAATACAAAAATACATCGGATTGATGAAATCATATCTATTCTTTTTATTATTTTTGCATTATAAAGAAAAAAGTATGAGAAATTCAGTAATAATAGTAAGTGGGGGATTAGACTCTATAACCCTTTTATATGAAAAAGCTGACGACATAGCATTAGCTATTTCGTTTGATTATGGTCAGAATCATTCAAAAAACGAATTACCATTGGCAGAATATCATTGTAAGAAATTGGGGATACCTCATATAACAATACCTTTAAAATTTATGAATGTATATTTGAAAAGTTCTCTTTTAGAAGGTAGTGAGGCAATACCTGAGGGGCATTATGAAGAGGAAAATATGAAATCGACAGTAGTTCCTTTCCGAAATGGAATAATGCTTTCTATTGCTATAGGGATAGCTGAAAGTCATAACTTAAAATACGTAATGATAGCTAACCATGGGGGAGATCATACTATTTACCCAGATTGCAGACCGGAATTTATTTCAGCAATAGATAAAGCTGCGTGCGCTGGTACATATATTAATGTGCAGGTAGTAGCACCTTATACAAATATAAGTAAAATAGAAATAGTGAAACGAGGTGTGGCTTTAGGAATAGATTATAATAAAACGTGGAGCTGTTATAAAGGAGGAGAAAAACATTGTGGAAAGTGTGGTACTTGCGTAGAACGAAAAGAAGCCTTTCTTAAGGCTGATGTAAATGATCCTACAGAATATGTTGAGTAAATATAAAAACACAGAAATTAAATACTAATAGGGTAAGTATTTAATTTCTGTGTTTTTTATTTATCCTAAGTATTTCATAAGTACACGAGCATTACCGCTTTCACGTATTTTCTCAATAGCTTTTTCACGAATCTGACGTACGCGCTCTCGTGTAAGTGCCATTTCTGTACCAATTTCTTCTAAACCTTTTTCTTGGCAGCCAATACCAAAACACTCTGTAACTATTTTTATCTCACGTTCTTTTAATGTGTTCTGAAGTACAGCACGAAGATCATCGGACATTGATTCGAAATCTACACCTTTATCTGTACGCGAATCTTCTCCTGACGAGAGCATATCACTCATTGAATTATCATCATCATCGCTAAAAGGAGCATCAATGCTCATGTGATGGTTATCAGCACTTTGGCTTTGACGTATACGTGCTTCATCAATACCTGTTATTTCTGCTAATTCATGAATAGATGGGCGTCTATTATGTTTTTGAATAAACTCATTGGTAACTTGATTAATCTTTGAAATAGCCCCAACCTGGTTTAAAGGTAAGCGAACAATACGGCTTTGTTCAGCTATTGCTTGAAGAATGCTCTGACGTATCCACCATACAGCGTATGATATGAATTTAAAGCCACGTGTTTCATCAAATTTTTCGGCAGCTTTTACAAGACCTATATTACCCTCATCGATTAAATCAGTCAAAGATAGACCTTGATGCTGATATTGCTTAGCAACAGATACTACAAAACGAAGGTTTGCCTTGATTAGTTTTTCTTTAGCACGTTCTCCCTTAAGACCTCCTTTATGTATTTCTTGTGCTAATTCTATTTCTTCATCAACTGTAATCATTGGCTCTCTACCAATCTCTACCAAATATTTATCAAGTGCCTCGCTAGAACGATTAGTAATACTTTTTGAAATCTTAAGCTGTCTCATGAATTATAATGTCTCCAAAACTAATATTATACAATTAACCCATTATACATAAATGGATTGCAAAGGTACAAGAAAAAAACAAGAATTCTTATATAAGAAAGATAGATTTAATGTTATTTAATCTAAATATAGCAGTAATGATATAGGTATGGTAAAGCTATATTATAGGGAAATATAGTAGAAACTTACATTTAGTGAAAACATACAGAAGAATAATTGAGGTTATGTAACAAAGAAAAATACCTGTGGGCTGTTACATTTAAGAGGAAACTGTAATTTTTAAATATTAACAATATACTTCAAAAAAATGTTGTTTTTCAGATATTATTTGTATTTTTGCCACATCTTTAATAGCAGTTATCGCTAATTTATACAACATAAAAATACTAAATTAAATGAAATTTTATACATTTCTTCTTTCTATGATGATAGGACTTTGTAGCCCAACTATGGCACAAAATAATGATGTTACACTAAAAATTATAGAAACATCTGATATCCATGGTTCTTTTTTCCCATACGATTTTATAACACATTTACCTAAAAAAGGCTCTATGGCGAGGGTAAGTAAATATGTAAATGATCTAAGAAAGAAATATGGGGATCAAAATGTTTATTTGCTTGATAATGGAGATATTTTACAAGGACAGCCTATATCTTACTATTATAATTATATAGCAAAGAACAAAAAAAATATTGCTTCTATGGTACTAAACTATTTAAAATATGATGCAGCTACTGTAGGTAATCATGATATAGAGACTGGGCATGCTGTCTATGACAAATGGTTTAGTGAATTGGATATGCCTATTTTAGGTGCTAATATTATAGATACAAAAAGCTGTAAGCCTTATGTTTCCGATTATTGTATAATTAAGAAAAATAACGGTGTTAAGATAGGAGTTATAGGAATGATAACTCCTGCTATCCCAAACTGGCTAAAAGAAAATATTTGGAGCGGATTACAGTTTAAAGAAATGGTGAGATGCGCAAAGGAGACTATTAGGAAAATGAAAGCCAAAGATAATCCAGATATTATTATAGGACTATTCCATTCAGGGTGGAAAGGTGGTATTATTACTAAAGATTATGCTGAAGATGCTTCTAAAGATGTAGCTAAGCAAGTAGACGGATTTGATATTGTTTTCTTTGGTCATGATCACACACCGCATAATTCGGTAGAAACGTCTTTAAAGGGTAAAAAAGTGGTATGTCTTAATCCTGCTAATAATGCACAAAGGGTAGCAGTTGCCACCATTACTTTATCAAGCAAGATGAAAGGGAACAAGAAAACTTTTCACATTAAGAACATAGAAGGAGATCTTGTTGATGTTAGTACATTGGGGGTAGACACAAATTACATTAATCATTTTCAAAAAAATGTAGAAGAGGTAAAACTATGGAGTGATAAGGTTATAGGATATTTAAAGAACACGATATATACCAAAGATTCTTATTTTGGCAATTCTGCTTTTAATGACTTGATATTAAACTTAGAATTAAAAATAACTAAGGCTGATATAGCCTTTAATGCTCCTCTTTTATTTAATGCATCTATTAAAGCAGGACCAGTAACAGTAGCAGATATGTTTAATTTATATAAGTTTGAAAATCAGCTATGTACTATAAAGATGACAGGTGAAGAGATACATAAATATTTAGAGATGAGTTATGATCTGTGGGTAAACACAATGAAAACACCTAATGATCATTTTCTGTTGTTAGCTGATACTAAAAGTGATGCTCAGCGATTAGGATTTAAAAATTACTCGTTCAATTTTGATTCAGCTGCAGGTATAAACTATACTGTAGATGTAACAAAGCCTAAAGGACAAAAAGTAACAATCCTTAAAATGAGTAATGGCGAAAAGTTTGAAGAAAAAAAATGGTATACAGTAGCCGTAAATAGTTATCGTGCTAATGGTGGAGGAGAACTACTTACAAAGGGTGCAGGTATTCCACATGAGCAACTAAAGAAACGTATTATATGGGAAAGTAAGCAAGATCAGCGTTACTATCTTATGAAAGAAATAGAAAAGGCAGGAACTATAGCTCCAGAGGCTAATAATAATTGGAAGTTTATACCAGAAGAATGGGTAAAACCTGCTGCTGAGCGCGATAAAAAATTACTTTTCGGAGAGTAAAGTTTTATTTTTTACACATTATATATATAGAGAGAAGACGCTGTGAAATATTGGTTTATATTTTATAAAGATAATATTATACTAAAGAAAGAGGGAAATACTTATAACATTCCTTTTGCAGAAAAATCTCCAATACCCACATATTCATGGACACATATAATGGATATAACACCTACCGAAAATGGTTATAAGGTGAAAGCGTTTAGTATAAATACAGCTATTATAAATGATTCTCAATATGAAATGTGTAAGCTCCGCGAGTCTTTTTATAAATTATCTAAAGAGCTTTATATAAAAGCAGGTAAGTGTTACGAATTACTTTATTGGGATCAAAACACAGCTTTTTGTGGTATATGCGGTGGCATTATGAAGATGAATACCAATATATCTAAACGATGCACTAATTGTGGGAAAGAATTTTGGCCACAACTTTCAACAGCTGTTATAGTACTTGTTCAGAGAGGAGAAGAAGTGTTATTAGTGCATTCACGTAATTTTAAGACTAATTTTTATGGTCTCATTGCAGGTTTTGTTGAAACTGGTGAGACTTTGGAAGAAGCTGCTCATAGGGAAGTTTTAGAAGAAACAGGAATAAAAATAAAAAATTTACGATATTTCTCTTCACAACCATGGCCTTATCCATGTGGATTGATGGTAGGATTTTTTGCCGAATATGATAGCGGAAGACTTCATTTGCAAAAAAGCGAACTGTCAAAAGGTCATTGGTTTTCAAAAAACAATCTTCCTACTATTCCAGAGCCATTGTCTATAGCTCGTATTATGATTGATAATTGGTTGAAAAATAAAAAAGAAAATAAAAAACAAAACTAAAAAAAGTATGACGTTCTTATTTAAAGTGTTAGGATTCGATCCTAAGCAGATGAAGCTTCGCACTGAAATTATTGCAGGAGCAACTACCTTTTTAACGATGAGCTACATCTTAGCTGTTAATCCCGCTATTCTTGCTTCAACAGGTATGGATAAAGGTGCTCTGTTTACGGCTACAGCCTTAGCCTCGGCGATAGCTACTTTCTTGCTCGCTTTTATGGCAAAACTCCCTTTTGCACAAGCTCCATCTATGGGGCTAAATGCTTTTTTTGCTTATACTCTTTGTCAAGCAATGGGATATACATGGCAACACTCACTTGCTATTATGCTTATAGAAGGGTTTGCTTTTATTCTCATTACTTTTCTCAATGTTAGAGAGATGATATTATCTTCCATTCCTTATAACTTACGTTTTGCTATATCTGCAGGTATTGGAATGTTTATTGCTTTTATTGGCTTAAAGAATGCAGGAATTATTGTTGCAAAAGAAGCTACCTTTGTGGGTTTGGGTGCTTTTACGCCTACTTGTATAATAGGCGTTATAGCTATATTGCTAAGCGGCGTACTGATGGCAAACAATATAAAAGGTTCTCTTTTTTGGAGTATAATTATAACAACTATTATAGGTATACCTATGGGAGTTACTAAGTTTTCTGATGGTTGGCTTCCTTTAGCAATGCCACAAGACATTTCTCCTATCTTCTGTAAATTTAATTTTGCAGGTCTGTTAAGTTTAAAAACTTTACTTGTAGTATTCTCTTTACTGTTGGTTAATATTTTTGATACTCTTGGTACTTTGATGGGATTAGCAGATAAGACTGGTATTATGTTGCAAGATGGTAGCATTCCTCGTGTAAAAGAAGCCATGATGAGCGATGCTATAGGAACTACAGTAGGAGCAGCTTTAGGGAGTTCCACTATTTCTACTTATGTAGAGAGTGCTAGTGGTGTTGCAGAAGGTGGAAAATCTGGTGTAACCTCTTTTACTGTTGGATTGTTATTTGTATTAGCATTATTCCTTTCTCCTATATTTATGATTATTCCCAGTGCTGCTACTAGTGGTGCTTTAGTAATGGTAGGAGTGTTAATGCTTGATTCTGTAAAGAAGATTAATCTACAAGATATATCAGAATCGTTCCCGGCTTTTATTACAATGATAACAATGGTGCTTTGTTATTCTATTGCTGATGGTGTGTGTCTTGGCATTTTAGCATATGTGATTATTAAAATTTGCACAAAAAAGTGGAAAGATATCAACTTAACTCTTTGTATTTTATCTATCCTTTTTATACTCTATTTTATTAATAATTAGACATTGTGTTTTTATTCTTAACACTCAAGATCTCTTAGAAAAAATATATAATTAATTTTGTATTTGTTGATGGGATTATATTTTTATAGACTATTTTTTGTGTATAAAAAAGCTATTAAGTTTATAAGCTCTTCCTCATAATACTCTAAAGAGTAACTGTTTAAGAAAGAAAACATGATGCTAAAGAAGGTAAAAGGTGATAGAGCGAAGTATAAAATAGCTTATTTTTGATGCTTTTTTAATTTATTTTTGTATCAAAAATAAGCTATTTTTGTTTTTCATATACTTGTTATAGTTATGTAAAAGATTGTTTTTGATATGGTAAAAGTTATTATATAATCAAGTAAAAAATCATATTTTTTTTAAAAGATAATAGTTTATACGGTTAGAAGATATTTATATATCACAAATTATAATAATCTGTCTGTAGGTTGTTTGTTATTATAATCTAACTTAGAAGGAAAAGTGTAGTTGTTGTTTATTAGCTTTGTTGTATTGTATATAATATTATTTTTTAACAATTTTGCAATGATAAAGGTTTTAGCTTATGCTTTTGTTGGGTAAGAATGAAGTCGAAGTATTAAATAAGTTTAATATAAAAGATAGTATAGTTATTTTAATAATATAGTAGTATGTATTAATAACTTTCTATAAAGAGGATATTTAAATACTTTTCTCTTTGTAAAATAAATTAATTTATAGCGTTAAAGTTAGATAATTTTTTATAGTTTTTGGTGTATAACCACGTTTTATTTTATTATCTTTGTATGTGGATTTCGATAACTTATAGACTTAAAGAATATATATCAAATGGCTAAAATCAAAACTATTGGTGTGCTTACTTCTGGAGGAGATGCTCCGGGTATGAATGCAGCTATTAGAGCTGTTACTCGTGCTGGTATTTATAACGGTTTTACTATCAAAGGTATTTATCGTGGTTACGATGGTTTGATAGCAGGCGATATAAAAACATTTACAACAGAAAACGTAAGTGGAATTATCGGGCAAGGCGGTACAATATTGAAGACGGCACGTTCTAAAGCTTTTGAAACGCCAGAAGGGAGGGCAAAGGCTTATGAAACAATACAGAAAGAAAATATTGATGCTCTTGTTGTAATAGGTGGGAATGGTTCACTTACAGGAGCAATGATTTTTGCTCGGGAATATGATATATGTTGTATAGGTTTGCCTGGTACAATTGATAATGATTTGTTTGGTACAGATAACACTATAGGTTATGATACTACAATGAATACGATTATGGAGTGTGTGGATAGAATAAGAGATACAGCACAAAGCCATGAGCGTATTTTTTTTGTAGAAGTTATGGGTCGTGATGCAGGCTTTTTAGCTCAAAATTCGGCTATAGCCAGTGGTGCAGAGGCTGCAATTATCCCAGAGGATTCTACAGATGTAGACCAGTTAGCTCGTTTTATGCAACGTGGAATACGTAAATCAAAAAAGAGTTGTATAGTGATAGTTTCAGAAAGTCCAAAGTGTGGTGCAATGTTTTATGCAGATCGTGTGCGTAAGGAGTTTCCTGATTATGACGTGCGAGTATCTATTTTAGGGCATTTGCAGCGTGGAGGTAGGCCTTCTGCGCGCGATAGGATATTAGCCGGGCGGACAGGTGTAGGAGCGATAGAAGCTATTTTGCAAGGTCAGAGAAATATTATGATAGGTGATAGAAATAATGAGCTTGTTTATGTTCCTTTGTCTGAAGCTATTAGAAAGGATAAGCCTTTTGATAAAAAATTAATTAAAGTTTTAGATGAATTAAGCATTTAATAATGTTAGATTCAAATTTTGTTAGAATATTAAAAATAAAAAAATAAGATATTATGTCACAAATAATCGGACGTATTTCACAGATCATTGGTCCTGTTATCGATGTTTATTTTGACACTCAAGGTGAAGAGCCTGAAAAGGTATTACCTCGAATCAATGATGCTTTACGTGTAAAGAGGTCAAATAAAGAAGATCTTATAATTGAGGTACAGCAGCATATAGGCGAGGATACTGTACGTTGTGTTGCAATGGATAATACAGACGGTCTGCAACGAGATTTAGAGGTCGTACCAACAGGTTCGCCTATAGTAATGCCTTCTGGTGATCAGATTAAAGGAAGGATGTTAAATGTTATAGGTCAGCCTATTGATGGTATGGAAGCTTTAAGTATGGAAGGTGCTTATCCTATTCATCGTGAAGCTCCAAAATTTGAAGAGCTTTCTACGAGGAAAGAGATATTATCTACAGGCATAAAGGTTATTGATTTATTGGAACCTTACATGAAAGGTGGTAAGATAGGCTTATTTGGTGGTGCTGGTGTAGGTAAAACAGTACTTATTATGGAGCTTATCAACAATATTGCTAAAGGGCATAATGGTTATTCTGTGTTTGCTGGTGTAGGTGAGCGTACTCGTGAAGGAAACGACTTGATTCGAGATATGTTAGAGTCGGGTGTTATTAAGTATGGTGAGAAGTTTCATGAGGCAATGCAAAAAGGCTTATGGGATTTGTCGTTAATAGATAAGGAAGAGCTAAAGAAATCGCAGGCTACATTAGTATAT
Source organism: Prevotella sp. C0209C1 (assembly GCF_056583855.1). Taxonomy (NCBI): domain Bacteria; kingdom Pseudomonadati; phylum Bacteroidota; class Bacteroidia; order Bacteroidales; family Prevotellaceae; genus Prevotella; species Prevotella sp. C0209C1. Next base: position 19,535 of record NZ_JBWPJP010000033.1, read on the forward strand.
GGTCAGATGAATGAACCTCCTGGGGCTCGTGCTTCTGTAGCTTTGTCAGGTCTTACAGTGGCAGAGGAGTTTCGTGATCATGGTGGCAAAGATGGAGAAGCTGCTGATATCATGTTTTTTATTGATAATATATTCCGTTTTACTCAGGCTGGTTCAGAGGTTTCAGCGTTGTTAGGTCGTATGCCTTCAGCTGTTGGTTATCAGCCAACATTAGCAAGTGAAATGGGAGCTATGCAAGAGCGAATAACATCTACGAAAAATGGATCTATTACTTCTGTGCAGGCAGTTTATGTTCCTGCTGACGACTTAACTGACCCTGCTCCTGCCACAACATTCTCTCACCTTGATGCTACTACGGTATTGGATCGTAAGATAGCAGAGCTTGGAATTTATCCAGCAGTAGATCCATTGGCAAGTACTTCACGTATTCTTGACCCATTAATAGTAGGTAAAGAACATTATGAGTGTGCTCAGCGTGTAAAAGAGACTTTACAGCATTATAATGAGCTTCAAGATATTATAGCTATTTTAGGTATGGATGAGTTGTCTGATGAGGATAAGCTCGTTGTAAATCGTGCGCGTCGTGTACAACGTTTTCTCTCTCAGCCTTTTACTGTGGCAGAACAGTTTACAGGTATTAAGGGAGTAATGGTGCCTATTGAAGAAACTATAAAGGGCTTTAATGCTATACTTGATGGCGAGGTAGACGATCTTCCTGAGCAAGCTTTCTTAAATGTTGGAACAATAGAAGAAGTAAAAGAAAAGGCTAAAAAGTTGCTGGCTGCAGCACAAGGCTAATTTTTACATAAGACAAAATAAAAAAGCTTTAGATATGCTAACACTCAAAATTATTTCGCCAGAGCATATAGTATTTAATGGATTAATTGATCGCATTTTAGTGCCAGGTGAGAAAGGAGACTTTGAGATTTTAACAAATCATGCTCCAATTATTTCTACTTTAGTAGGAGGAAAAGTGGTTTATACTGTAAATGGTGAACAACAAGAGTTGGATATTCATGGTGGTTTTGTCGAAGTTCAAAAGAATAAAGTCAATTTATGTGTTGATATTTAAAGATGTGTTTTAAGGGCATCAAAAGACAGACAGTAAAGAAGGGTAGAATGGAAACAGATAAAATAGCATCTACATATCGTAAAAAGAATTTCTGGATTATTGCGGGAATAACACTAGTTATCCTTCTATTAGTCCTAATTATCAAAAAGGAGTCTTTATATGGTATAGTTGTTTTTAATTCTGTCTTTGCACTATTTTTAAGTGGCACTTATATACAGATATGGAAGTTTATAGCAAAGCAGTTCCCTGCACGGCTTAGTCATTTTTATTTAGCAGCATCGGCTATAAGGTTACTTCTTACCTTTATAGTGGCTGTAATAGGAATAATGTTACTAGCAAAAGTAAAATTTGAGTTAATCAGTTTCTTGTTAATACTTTCAGTTTATTATATCTCCATATTAGTGTATGATACAATGTTCTTTTTCTTCTATGAAAAAAATAACAGATTAAATAATAAATAAGGATGAAATTATTCAGGCAATACCTCTGTTTAATATTACTACTTTTAGCAAGCTGCCAATTGTTTGCTAAAGATATGTCCAAGAAATCACAGGTGGATGTAAAAGAAATATTGTGGGGTCATGTAAAAGATTCTTATGATTGGCATATTACAGATATAGGTTCTGGCAAACACAAAACTTCATTAGTAGTCCATTTACCTATTATAGTAAGAACTACAACAGGGTGGCATGTGTTTAGTAGTTCTGAGTTTTCAGAGGCAGAGCGTCCTAATGAGGATAGAGTGGGTCCATATAATTTGGTAATTAAGAATAGTAATGATGCCGCTAATCCTAATAAAATTGTAGAGAAGGTAGGTAACAGTGAGGTTAGGCCTTGGGATTTTTCTATAACAAAAACAGTTTGCATATTATTTATAAATGCAATAATCTTATTACTTGTTATCTTAATTCCTGCACGATGGTGTAAAAAGCATAAGATGGACGATCCTGCACCTAAAGGATTTACAGGTTTGATACACATGTTTGTTCAGAATATTTATGAGGAGGTCATTGTAGCATGTATGGGTAAAGAGGCAAAAAGATATGCTTCTTGGTTACTTACTTGTTTCTTCTTTATATTTGTATCTAATTTGATGGGTATAGTACCATTCCCTCCAGGTGGAGGAAATTTAACGGGTAATATTACTTGCACATTCTTTCTTGGAGTAACAACATTTCTAATAACTAATTTTACAGGTTCAAAGGAATATTGGAAAGAGATTTTTTGGCCAGATGTTCCAACATGGCTTAAGGTGCCTGTTCCTTTGATGCCTTTCATTGAGTTATTTGGTATATTTACCAAGCCGTTGGCTTTGATAGTTCGTTTATTTGCAAATATGTTAGCAGGCCATGCTATAGCTTTAGCTTTTGCCGCAATTATTTTCATTATGTTTGGTATAGCTAATAATGCTATAGTAAATTGGTTAGCAGGTAGCGGAATGTCAGTAGTAAGTGTTGCTATGAGTGTGTTTATGATGTTGTTAGAGTTATTAGTAAGTTATATTCAAGCACTTGTATTTACTATGCTTAGTGCTGTGTTTATTTCATTGGCACATGTAAAGCCACATCATCATGAATCTTAAAAAAGGAATAAAATAAAACAGAATATTAATAAAACAATTAAAATTTAAAAACTATGTTATCATTATTATTAGCAGATGTTGCCTTAGCAAAGTTTGGAGCAGCTATTGGCGCAGGTTTAGCAGCTATTGGTGCAGGTATTGGAATTGGTAGAATTGGTGGTGATGCAATGGAAGCAATGTCGCGTCAGCCAGAAAAGATTGGCGATCTTCGTTCTTCTATGATTATTGCCGCAGCACTTGTTGAAGGTGTAGCCTTCTTTGCAGTAATTGTAGCCATTTTGGCAATAGTATTGTAAAAGGTTTATTTATTAGAAAGATTGAAAATTAAAACAGAAAGGACAAAAGACAGCGTATGGATTTATTAATTCCTAGTATTGGTCTGCTTTTTTGGATGACTCTCGTCTTCTTAATAGTTTTCTTTATCTTGAAGAAATGGGGATTCCCTGTTATATTAAAGATGGCAAACGATCGTAAGGAGTATATTGACGGGAGTCTTCGTAAAGCTCAAGAAGCTAATGAGAAGCTCGCCAATATACAAAAAGAAAGTGAATCCATTTTGCAAGAAGCTCGTGAGAAGCAAGCCTTAATATTAAAGGAAGCTACAGCTACTCGTGAGGCAATTGTAAGTCAGGCGCATGATAAGGCTCGTCAGGAGGCTTCTCGATTGATATCAGATGCTAAGATTGTAATTGAAAATGAAAAGCAGAAAGCTCTTCGAGATATTCGTAATCAAATGGCAGAATTAAGTATCAATATTTCAGAGAAAATTCTCCGCAATAAGTTATCAAGCTCTGAGGTACAGATGGATTACATTAATCGTTTGCTGGATAATGTTTCTTCTTCAAATAATAAAAGTAACTAACATCTTATGGATTTAGGCATTATATCGGTTCGTTATGCACGTGCGCTTTTAAAGAGTGCTACACAAATAGGGATCGAAAATCAGATCTATAATGAGGCGCAGAGAATATCTGAAAGTTATGTTCAGGTAGTAAATCTGCGTAGTACTATAGAGAATCCTATGCTTTCAAAAGATACAAAGCTACATTTATTAATTACAGCAAGTGGTGGAAAAGGTATTTCAGACTTGATGCTTAATTTCTTAAAAGTAGTTCTTAAAGAGGGTAGGGAGGCAATCCTACAGTTCATGGCGATGTCTTACATAACGCTTTATAGAAAGCAGAAGAGGATTATTCGTGGGAAATTGACCACTGCAGCTCCTGTTACTCCATGTATTAAGTCAAAGATGCAGAAGGTTGTAGAGGCAAAGACACAAGGGACTGTAGAATTTATAACAGAAGTAGATCCCGATATTATTGGAGGTTTTATTTTGGAGTATGATACCTACAAGATGGATGCTAGTGTCAAATCGAAGTTGAGGAGTTTTCTTTCTCAGTTAAAAAAGTAATTAGAAAATGTCAGATAAAATAAGACCAAGTGAGGTGTCTGAAGTTCTCTTAAAAGAGATTCAAGGCATCAACTCTGAAGAAAAGTTTGATGAGGTCGGTACCGTATTGACTGTAAGCGATGGTGTTGCTCGTATATATGGGCTTCGAAACGCAGAGGCTAACGAGTTGCTAGAGTTTGAGAATGGTACTATGGCTATCGTGATGAATTTGGAGGAGGACAATGTTGGTTGTATTCTTTTAGGTCCAACCACGGGTATAAAGGAGGGGCAAAGTGTAAAGCGAACACATCGTATAGCTTCTATTCGTGTTAATGACAATTTCTTGGGTCGTGTAGTTAATCCTTTAGGTGAGGCTATTGATGGTAAAGGCGAACTTGATCTTACCAATTCCTTTGAAATGCCATTAGACAGAAAAGCTCCTGGTGTTATTTATCGTCAGCCTGTAAAAGAACCACTCCAAACAGGAATAAAGGCTGTTGATTCTATGATTCCTATAGGTAGAGGTCAGCGAGAGTTAATAATAGGTGATCGTCAAACAGGTAAAACAGCTGTTGCTATTGACACTATTATTAATCAGAAGAGCTTTTACGAGGAAGGTAATCCCGTTTATTGTATATATGTTGCTATTGGTCAAAAAGCTTCTACTGTAGCTGCTTTAGTGCAAACTTTAAGTGATCATGGTGCTTTACCATATACTATAGTAGTTAGTGCAACTGCAGCTGATCCTGCAGCAATGCAATATTATGCACCTTTTGCAGGGGCTGCTATTGGTGAATATTTTCGTGATAGAGGTTTATCAGCATTGGTTGTTTATGATGACTTATCTAAGCAAGCAGTTGCATATCGTGAGGTTTCTTTAATACTACGTCGTCCTTCTGGTCGTGAGGCTTATCCTGGTGATGTGTTCTACCTTCATTCTCGTTTATTGGAGCGTGCTGCACGTATTAATAATGAGCAGGAAATAGCAGAGAAGATGAACGATTTGCCAGAGTCTTTGAAAGGTCACGTTCGTGGAGGAGGCTCACTTACAGCACTTCCTATTATCGAAACTCAAGCAGGTGATGTATCTGCATATATCCCTACTAATGTTATATCTATTACAGATGGGCAGATTTATCTAGAGTCTCACCTCTTTAACCAAGGATTTCGTCCTGCTATTAATGTCGGAATTTCAGTATCTCGTGTTGGTGGGTCTGCACAGATAAAGAGTATGAAGAAGGTTGCAGGTACGTTGAAGATAGATATGGCTCAGTATAGAGAGTTAGAGACTTTCTCTAAGTTTTCTTCTGATATGGATAATGTAACAGCTATGACTTTGGATAGGGGACGTAAAAACAATCAGTTGCTTATACAGTCTCAATATTCACCAATGCCTGTAGGGGAACAAGTAGCCATACTTTATTGTGGTGTGCATGGTTTGATGCGTGAAGTCCCTGTAGATAAAGTAAGAGAATGTCAGGATTTATTTTTAGAAAGTATGCGTTCTAATCATACTGATATTATTAATACTCTTGCTTCAGGTGTTTTGACTGATGATATTACTAAAGTGATAGAGAGTGTAATGGCTAATATAGCTGGGCAATTTAAATAGAAAGGTTAGATAGATGCCATCATTAAAGGAAATAAAAACTCGAATAGCCAGTGTAAATAGCACGCGTAAAATTACAAGTGCTATGAAGATGGTGGCTTCTAGTAAGCTTCATCGTTCGCAATCGGCTATAGAGAGTATGCTTCCTTACGAAGGAATGCTAGAGCATATTTTAAGATCATTCTTAGAGGCGACTCCTGAAATTGAAACGCCATATAACCAGGAGCGTCCAATAAAGCGTGTGGCTCTTATTGTCTATTCTTCCAGTAGTTCGCTTTGTGGCGGATTTAATACCAATATTATTAAGGCTATGCATAATGCTGTTAGGTCTTATAATGAAAAAGGATTTAGCAATAAAGATATAGTTATTTACACTATAGGTCGCAAGGTTTATGAAAAAGCTAAGAAAATGGGCTATACTGTTGTCAATCTTTATTCAGATTTAGCAGAAAAACCTAGTCTTGAGAGAGCTCGACAGTTATCTACAGAAGTTTGTCAAAAGTGGATAGAAGGAGATTTTGATAAAGTGGAGCTTATTTATCATCATTTTAAGAGTGCAGGAACGCAAATACTAACTCGTAAGACATTCTTACCAATAGAAATTAATCTTAATAATGGTAATGATAAGAACAATGGTTCTGTTTCTTTAGAGAAATCTTCTGATAATGTGGAGCAGTCTTTAAAAGATTTGTCAAAAGACTACTTTTTGGTGGAGCCAGATATTAAAACAGTATTAAATACTTTGATTCCACGTTTATTAGATAATATGATATATACAGCAAGTTTAGATAGTAATGCCTCAGAGCATGCTGCGCGTATGGTAGCTATGCAAACAGCTACTGATAATGCAGATGAATTGTTACGTACACTTAATTTGCAATATAATAAATCAAGACAAGCATCAATTACTTCTGAACTTCTTGATATTATGGGTGGTTCGGTAAATAATTAATTTTTTGTATATGTATTAAATCTAATAGAAGAATTAGCTAATATAGTGGAAAGTTGATTAAAAAGTCCCATTTCTTATTCGTTTTATAGAGATGGGATTTTTTTATACTTATTTAGTCCACCCTTAAAAGCCTAATATTCCTCTGATTCATAGTATATTATGCTATAAATTATTTGTAAATATCTGCAAGTTTTTGTACCTTTACATTATAATTCTTGCAGATATTTATGCTTAAACGTACATCCAAACAGCTC
>NZ_JBWPJP010000034.1:0-26367 GCF_056583855.1 Prevotella sp. C0209C1
GAATTGCTGAGAACACCAGTGTATATCGGTAGTTAAGGAGGATTCTATCCTGCAAAATGAGCTATAGGTCGAATATTATTTACTAAAACAAATATACACTTTAAATAATAAAGCCATTATTTTGGGATATAAATCTTTTCAATTACTTCATTGTATTCTGATATACAACTACTATTCACGGTAATGCCACCACCACTACGAAAGAAATATTTTCCTTCTATTTCCTCTATATATCGGATTAATACACCACTATCTACACGTTCCCCATCATAATATCCAAAAACACCTGTATAAAACCCACGCTTTTGACCTTGTTCTGCTTTTCGTATAATCTTAGTAGTAGCAACTTTTGGGGCACCTGAAACAGAGCCTGCTGGTAACATTGACAAAATAATATCACCTAATCGTTTTTGCCAATCATCTTTAAGTGTACCTTTTATTTCGCTGCTGACTTGCAAAATAGAACGTTGAAAAGTATCTATTTTATTTATATATCTATATTTTACCACTTGTATATCATTAGCATTTAATCCTAAATCATTACGAAGTAGGTCTACTACAGTAACATGTTCTGCTGCCTCTTTAGGATTATTAAGAATAGTTTCTTTAGCATTTTTTACAGTAGCATCTATTGTTCCCTTCATTGGAAAAGTAGAAATTGTATTACCATTTATACGCACAAATATCTCAGGAGAAAAACATACGAACTTTTTAGGCACAAAGAGACAATAAGGAGCATTTGATGTTTCGAATATTTCAAGCAGCGAAGTTTTACAAGTAATAGGTGTTTGCACTGTTAGATTAGTTAAAAACGAGTCGCCACGATGTAAACCTTCACTAACAATATCAAAACGTTTTTTATAAGTTTTAAAACTTATTGGTTTCGCTATAAGACAATCTTTTATATGTTTATTTTTAACAAGACTATTACCTCCCAAAGGTGTTCGAAAAAGAACCTTTTGCTGTTCAAGAGGGTTTTCTATAAAAAAAGCATTCTCTATCTCAAAGTCGAAAGCAAAAAGAAAAGGAATTTTACTTGCTGCACAACGATTCATCTCTTTCACAACAATCTCTGGTCTCTCTATTTTCATAGATTATAAAAGTTTTGAAGTATTTGTAATCCACATGAAGTCATAAACGACTCTGGGTGAAATTGAACACCATACAAAGGCGCATTACGATGTTGCAATCCCATGATGATACCCGTTTTAGTTTCTGAAATAATTTCAAACGAACATGGTAAACTATTCCTTTCCACAACCCATGAATGATAACGTGCTACTATTATATAACTATTCAAATGCTTAAAAATAGAAGATTTATTATTAATGACAACCTGTGATGTACCTCCATGAACAGGGATGGGTAACTGACATAATCTTGCTCCATATGCCTCAGCTAATGCCTGATGCCCTAAACATACCCCCAAATAAGGAACTCTATCCTCTATCTTTGTAAATATTTTCAACAGGCTACCAGCTTCACAAGGTAAGCCCGGTCCTGGAGATGCAACGATACGATGATATTTATGCAATTTAGAAAAGCAAACTTCATCGTTCTTTAATACTTCAAAAGTTTCATTTTTGGGGGCAGCTAACTGTAACAGATGAAAAAGATTACAAGTAAAAGAATCGTAATTATCAATAATTAATGTGCGCATTTATATATAGATATTGTATTAAAAATAAATAGCTATTGCTTTTATTTATATTATTTTACATCTTTAATAAAAGTCATTATCTTCTTCTAATTACTCCTGAAAATGTATTAATTTCATAAATCTCTCTATCACATCTGGCTTCCCTGTATGTTTTCCTTTATCCTCTGAAATTTTACACGTATCGTTAAAATATGGCCAAGACTCTGTTATTTTTACTGCAACAAGTTTTATAACAATATTACGAGGCTTTACACCTGTAAAATCATTTGTAAAATGAGTCCCTATCCCAAAAGATGGAATAACTCGCTTGCATGCTACTCTATTTAACTCTATAACGCTATCAGTATCTAATGCATTAGAAAAAACAACTTGTTTTGTTTTAGGATCAATGCCAAGTGATTTATACTTTGCACAGATCTTATCTAACTGATCATAATTATCACCAGAATCTACACGCAAACCCTTAAACATCTGAGCAAAATTTTCCGCAAAATTATAAGAAAATATATCCCATCCAAAAGAATCGTAAAGGAAAGTTCCTAAGGCACCACGAAAAGTATGACTCCAAGCTTCCATTGCAATATGATTAGCCATCTGAGGTCCAAACATACCTCCTATAGCACAAATAAATTCATGAGCCATAGTTCCAACAGGGGTTATATCATGCTTCATCGCTAAATAAACATTACTTGTACCAACAAACTTTCCTGTCCATAACCTACTATTAGCGCAATCTTTAAGAGCTTTAATAGCTGTATCTTCTGCTACCAAACTTGCACGACGGCGAGTTCCAAAATCAGAAAAAACACAGCCAGCTTCTAATAAACGCTCTGCCTTATGGTATGTTTTATTATATAACTCTTTATAATCAAGTTCTTCTGCTTGACCATTAAATATATAATACAATTCTGAAATGATTGCAAGTACCTTTACCTCTAGCAATATAGTATCTGCCCAAAGACCTTCAAACTCAATATGTAAATAGCCCTCCTCAGTTTGCCATACCTTTACCCATCTATGATCAAAACGATAACCTCTTAGATAAGTTAAAAACCACTCGGGCAAAAAGGTACATTTACGCTTCATAAAGTCTATCTCTTCATCACTAATAACTATATTTTCTAATAATTCTATTTGATGTCGAACCTCTTCAGCAAACCCGAAAGGATAAATTGTGTCGTCACGGTCTACAAACTGATAACGCACTTGAGCACGCGGATAGTTGTCAATAACAGCACAACACATTGATAACTTATACAGGTCATCATCTGTAAAATGATTTATAATTTGACGCATCTTCAATCTTAACATGATAAATATAACAATACCTTCATGACAAAACTAATTTGCCAATAAAATATTTTAAGAAACCAAAAGTATAAAAAAAATATATAAGCACAAAATATAACCGAAATAAAAATATAACAATCATATAAATATAAAATCCCCATACAAAAAGAAAATATCTGTTTTAAATAATATTAAATAGCTACTATAGTATAGTAACCTTTTAGCATAATTGTTGGCAATATGCTATAAAATATATACCTTTGTATCCTAAATAATTTTATGCATAGCATGAAAATAAAGGAAGTTATTAACGCCCTTGAACAATTCGCACCTCTGCCATTGCAAGAAAGCTACGATAATGCTGGCTTACAAATAGGATTAACAGACGTGGATGTCTCAGGGGTTTTATTATGTCTTGACGTAACAGAGCCTATTATAGATGAGGCTATATATAAGGGATGCAATCTTATTGTAGCCCACCACCCTCTTATATTTCACAAATTAGCTCATATAACTACTGAAACTTATGTGCAACGCACAATTATAAAAGCTATACAAAATGGTATTACAGTAGTAGCCATGCACACTAATATGGATGCTGTATGGGGAGGAGTAAATAATAAAATAGCCGAAAAACTCCATTTAACTAATCTTCGAACATTTGGAAAAACAAAACAAGTAGCTAATAATATTAAAGGTGAAATTACTTATGCCTCAGATGGTATTATAGGAGACTTTCCTGTTCCTTTAGCTGCTGACGATTTTATTATATTGCTTAAAAAATGTTTTAAAGTAGAGTGTCTTCAAGCAAATCAATTGTTAAGGCGTAACATAAAAACTATTGCTCTTTGTGGTGGTTCAGGAGCTTTCCTAATAAAAGATGCCGTAAAAGCTGGGGTTGATGCGTTTGTTACTGGAGAAATAAGTTACCATGATTTTTTTGGTTATGAGCAAACAATACAACTTTGTGCTATTGGACATTATCAAAGTGAGCAATTTACTGTTGAAATATTTAAAGCTATCATAGAGAGAGATTGCTCTAAGGTAAAATGCTATCTATCTAATATAAACACTAATCCTATTATCTACTTGTAACAAAAACAAAATAACAAAATTAATATATAAATAACAATTATGGCAAAAAAAGATCTTAAGGAGTTACCAGTGGAAGATAAACTAAAAAATCTTTTTGCTTTGCAACAAACCTTGTCTACCATTGATGAAAAGCGTGCATTGCGAGGAGAGCTACCACTTGAAGTACGTGATTTAGAAGACGACCTTGAAGGACTTCATACTCGTATAGAAAAAATAGAACAAGACATAAAAGATTTCCAACACTCTATTACACAGAAAAAAGGAGAGATCATTGAAGCAGAAGCTAGTCTTAAACGTTACAACCAACAGTTAGAAACTGTTGCTAATAATCGTGAATACGATTCTTTAACAAAGCAGATAGAGTTCCAAACATTGGAAATTGAGCTTTGTAACAAAAAAATAAAAGAGGCGCAAATTAAAGTAGAAGAGAAACAAGCAGATCTTATAACAACACATGAACAGCTTGATAACAAGCAACATGCTTTAAATGATAAACGTAACGAGCTCGATGACATAATGCAGGAGACTCGTGAAGAAGAAACTGAACTAAAGTCAAAAGCAAGTGAGCTTGAAACAAAGATCGAACCTGGACTACTTCGCAGCTTTAAACGCATTCGTAAAGGAGCTCGCAATGGTTTAGGTATCGTTTATGTGCAACGTGATGCGTGTGGAGGCTGCTTTAATAAGATTCCACCTCAGAGACAATTAGACATTAAGATGCACAAGAAGATTATTGTCTGTGAATATTGTGGCAGAATCTTAATAGATCCCGAACTTGCTGGAGTTAAGGTAGATCTTCCTGAAGATAAGGTTAAGAAGCGTAGAGGTCCACGAAAAAAAACAGAAGAAAACGAAGATATATAATTAAGTATAATATAAAATCACAGCAAACCCCTTATATCGTAAATTATAAAAGATATAAGGGGCTTATTTTATTTTAACACATTTGTTTTAATCATAAATTTGCACAAGCCTAAAAAATATATTTTACTAAAATATCTATAAATAATAAAGATAATATTTTAGGCAAAATAATATAAAAATGTTGCTATTCCTTCTAATGCAGGCTTGCGCTGTCCTTCTATTTCTATCTGAAATTTAATCCCTGCACGACAAATACCACGAAGATTTTCTATTGTATCAAGATTTGCTACAAGTCTTATACGTGATCCTGTTATAACAGGATTGCCAAAACGCATTTTATCCATACCGTAATTTACCATCATCTTCAGATTATTAACCTTAATAATCTGATTCCACATATATGGTAGTAATGACAATGTAAGATAGCCATGCGCTATAGTACTATGATAAGGCGACTCCTCATTAGCACGCTTTGTATCTACATGTATCCATTGATGATCAAGAGTAGCATCAGCAAAAAGATTTATACGATCTTGATCTACTGCAAGCCACTCACTCTCACCTAACTTCTTACCTAAATATGATGCAAACTCATCATAACTATTTATTAATAACTGTTCCATGATGTTTTGGTTTGTCTTATATTAATTATTATATTTCTTTTTTATAGACTACAAAAGTAAGAAAATAAAATTAAAAAAACGACCTCCTAAATATAGGAAATCGTTTTCAATCTTGAGCGGAATACGGGAATCGAACCCGCCTCCCAGGCTTGGGAAGCCCGTGCACTACCGATGTGCTAATTCCGCAATATGAGCCGATACCGGGACTCGAACCCGGGACCTACGCATTACGAATGCGTTGCTCTACCAACTGAGCCATATCGGCGATAAAAATTTATAAGAGTGTGCTGCGTTATCACTCAGACGTTCTTTATCTTAATCCGAAACAGCTACCAATACTCAAATCCGATACAAAGGTACAATATAAAATAAAAGTGAGCAAATTTATTTTTATTTTATTTTTCTACCAGTGCTTGCATCAATATTTTAGAAACGTCTGATATACCATATTTGTCGAGTAAATCTTTATCACGCGCAAATTCACGATCTAATGATGTTTCCGATTGATTAACATGTGTAGCCCAACGTTTAAATAATTTAGAAGCTTCATCTATATCGCCTTTAAACCACCTTGAATAACCAGCATTAAGATAATCTTCAGCCTTTACAGAGGGCATTTCTAATAATTCTGTATATACATTATATGCTTTTTCTATATTATCATCTTTAAGCATTATCCACGCAAATAGTCGCTTTACATTTTTATTTGTATCATATTTATAATATACCTTAAATATCATACTCTTTGCCTTTTCCAATTTGTCTAAATTCAAAAGACATAGTGTATAGTTAAGTGTATATGATAAATTATTAGGATGTTCTTTCATCAGTTGAAGATAAAGTTTTTCTGCTTTATCATACATAGAAACAGATAACAGACCTTTAGCATATCCTTCTAAAGCCCACTCGTTAGATGGATCTAATGCTATTGCCTTGGTGAAATCATTAAAATTCACCATAGGTAGAGCTGCCTTAGCTGAAAGAGCATAATAATCTGACTTTTCTTCTTTAAAGGTGCGTAGTAAGCTACTTGTCTCATACTTCATTTTACGTTTATAAAGCTGGAAAGCAACTTTTAGCTTATAAGCATCTAACCCTGTCTTCTCAAAAACTTTATTTATAAAGAACAGAATATTTGGAGATTCTAATGTAACTTTTATCTGATTAAAAGGATTAACTATACCTGTTAAATTTGGAAATAACTCAAAAAATCTATAAAGGTCTTGTATAAACATTCTACGAATGTAAGCTGGTGCGCATAAATGTTCTACATCTAATCCGCCTAATGGCATCAAAGTAGCATTACTATAAAGAGCCTCTTTCATCTGAGGTGGAATCCTATCAATAACAGCTCCTAAAGCACAGGTAAATGAATATTTATCCGACTCACAGAAAGCCCCGTTTTTAACTAATGTGTCTATTATCTTATCAGCTCCTACCTTCTCACATACCTGCCTAAGCCCTGGATGTTCTGCATAAAATGGAGAAAACCATGTTACTATAGATCGAAAAATGGGAAAAGATTTCATCTGGCGAAATCCTCCAAAATAAACATCTGAGCCATTTCTGAACATCTCTCCCATCTTATTAATATTATCCTCCATCTTTTCCATCATTTCTTCCTCTGCATGTGCATTAAAGATATCGTCCTCGCTAATTTTATTTTCGAGATTAATGCCTATTCTGTCGCTCTGTAGATTTTGAGCTTTAATTATATCTGGCATAATATCTCGTTCTATAGCAGCATTATCTTTTTTAGCATCTTTACTAAGAAGAAATTGTATCTGAAGATCATAAAGAGTCTTTGCTATATTTTTATTACAACAAAGATCTTCTATGATTTTTTTATACTCATTATAGATAAAACCTTCTTCACTAAGCATAAGAACCCAGCCTACTAATGCTCGCTGACGTACACCTTCTTCTGTAGCTTTGCTATAAATATTTACAAGCAATTTAAACTTGTTTACATCAAACTGATTCATACCACTCATCATAACAGCTGCTATGATAATCTGTTGATCAATTACATCTATAGTTGGTGCTAAAAGAAGTTTCTCATAAAAATCACGTTCGTCATCATTCCATTGCAAGGAAATAATAATAGTACTAAATAATCTGTCTATAAAAACAAGATGCCTTTCATAAAGCTCTTCTTGTTTTTGTTTCCTAACTACATCTTCCTTTAATGACAACAATGCTACATCAGAGACAAACTCCTCTAAAACAGTACGTAAAAAGTCATAACTTGTATTTAAATGATTGCTTTTACGAAAAGAATCAATATATATAGGGGTGTGCTTACAATGCCAGCTAACCTTTAAATTAGCTGTAACAGCATATAATCGCTGCAACAAGGTTATATAAAGGTCATCACGATGAGGATCTTCAACATTCTTCTGCATATATTCAAGCAATAAGCCAAAACTCATCTTTATATTCTCAAACTCATCACAACCCAATAATGATGGTTGCTCTTTATATAATAGATCTAGTAAACTTATTGCTCTACTAATATTTTTTTTTCTCAAATGCCCAAGAGCATTATCTAATAGTTCTTTTGCGTTCAATGGTTTGTAATATTAATATGTAAGTTATATAAGCATTTATAAATTTGATAAAAAAATAAATTTTATACCCTTAAATGTATTATAAGATATAACCTCTTTATATTCATCAAAAATATTCTTCCTGAATACCATTAATACTAACAGTATCAGTAACTGCACATGAATTAAAATTTGGAGGAAATTTAAATTTTGCAGAAGAATGGTATCCTAAACGCTTATCGGCATAAATAAGTTGCATATAATATGCCCAAACAGGAAGAGCAGTAGAGGCTCCTTGTCCAAGTGCAGTAGATTCAAAGCGGATATCACGATCTTCTCCACCTACCCAACAACCATTAACAAGCTCCGGAGTTATACCCATAAACCAGCCATCTGAATTGTTATTAGTAGTACCAGTCTTACCTCCTATATCACCTGTATAATTAAGATAGCTACGTAAGCGGCGAGCTGTTCCTCCATTAACTACAGATATAAGCATTTCTAACATCTGATTAGAAGAGGCAGAAGATATAACTTCTGTCATAAGTGGTTGAAACTTTGCTAACACATTGCCATGACTATCTTCTATCTTTGTTACATATAATGGAGCACAACGAATACCATTATTTGCAAAAGTAGTATAAGCACTTGTCATTTCACCCACTGAAACTTCACAAGGTCCAAGACAAAGAACTGGCGAAGCATTCTTATCTATATCAGGATTATTAAGACCAAAATCATGCAAAATATTCACAAATTGAGATGCTCCTAAAAGATTTATTAAATAAGCAGAAATCCAGTTATTCGACTGTTGCAATCCCCACTTTAAAGATACTTCTTGACCATAACGAGCTCGTGAGCCATTACGTGGCGTCCAACCACCATAAGTACGTTGTATATTAGGTGCTGTAGAACATGGTGTCATGCCGTTTTGCATGGCTAAGGCATATAGGAAAGGCTTAATAGTAGAGCCTACCTGACGTCGTCCGCCCATAACCATATCATATTTAAAATGCTGATAATCAATACCACCCACATAGGCTTTTACTGCACCTGTTTTAGGATCCATACTCATAAAAGCTGAACGGAGAAATGATTTATAATAACGAATAGAATCTATTGGAGTCATTACAGTATCAACATCGCCATGATAAGTGAAAATAGTCATTTCATGAGGAGTACGAAAACTACGTTTTATCTCGTCTGCTGTAGCTCCCTGCTCTTTTAAGGTAATATAACGATTGCTACGCAAACAAGCTGCATTTAATATTGCTTTTATCTGACGTCGAGAAAGATTTGAAGAGAAAGGAGCATTCTTTTTATATCTGCTTGCTTGATTAAACAAAGTCTGAAGTTTGCCACCTACTTGCTTTCGTACTGCTTCTTCTGCATATTGCTGCATTCGTGTATCAATGGTAGTATAAATACGAAGCCCATCAGAATTAACATCATAAGGCTCTCCGTTACGTTTAAAGTTTTTATTACACCAGCCATATAAAGGATCTTGTTCCCATGCTATAGAATCAAGAACAAAATCACGCATACGCCACGACTTATAATTTGCACGTTCAGGCTTTACTGCCATCATATACCTACGTAAGAATGATTGGAAATAATTAGCCGATCCATTAACAGGCTTGTCAGCAGAATAATGAATACCAAGAGGCTTACTACATAGCTCTAAATACTCATCATGCGTAAGATAACCCGACTTTGCCATTTGCATCATAACCGTATTACGCCTATCCAAGCAACGATCTGGGTGGCGTAAAGGATTATAAAGAGATGGATTCTTACACAAGCCCACTAAAAGTGCTGCCTCTAATATATTAAGATTTTTAGGCTCTTTATTAAAATAAACATTAGCTGCTCGCTTTATACCTACAGCATTATGTAAAAAGTCGAAATAATTAAAGTACATCGCTATTATCTCTTCTTTTGTAAAATAACGCTCTAACTTTATCGCTATTATCCATTCTATAGGTTTTTGAAGCAATCGCTCAAAACTACTATGTGCCTTTTCTGAAAATATTTGCTTAGCTAACTGCTGAGTTATCGTTGAGCCTCCTCCGGCATTCTGCTGACGCATAACACCACGCTTTAATATTGCACGACCTAAAGCAATGAAATCAACACCAGAATGTTCATAAAAGCGCTCGTCTTCTGTAGAAACCAAAGCATGAACAAGGTGTGGAGAAAGGCTGTTATAACCCACTGCTACGCGGTTAGCATTATCTTGATTCCATGTTCCAATAAGCTTCTGATCAGAAGAATAAACTTGGGAAGCAAACTTATCTATAGGGTCTGAAAGCTCGTCCATTTTAGGCATATAACCTATCCAACCATTCCAAACAGAAATAAAGAATATAAATATTACGCTTACTATGGCTATAAATAACCCCCAAAGAATATGTACGAAATGCCTTCTCATTTATCAACTCATTAAAAATCCTATCTATAGAATTAATGAAAATATATGCAAAGATACCTCTAAATAAGGAAAGAGCAAAATAAATAAAAGTTTTTTTGATAAATAGAATTTTTTCTTCTTTTTAGGTTTGATAGTATAATGATTTTCTGTAACTTTACCATCAGAATATAATAAAAATAGTTATCTGACTAATGGAAAATCATAATTTTGTAAACATTAAGACGCTAAATCGAGATGAGCTACTACACTTAATCGAAATGGCGCAAGAGTTTGAGAAGTATCCTAACCGTGAGCTTTTAAAAGGTAGAGTTGTAGCAACATTATTTTATGAGCCATCTACACGCACACGTTTAAGTTTTGAAACAGCAGCCAATAGGCTCGGAGCTAAAGTTATAGGTTTTACAGATGCTAAAGTGTCAAGCGTTAGTAAAGGTGAAACTCTCAAAGATACTATTTTAATGGTTTCAAATTATGCAGATGCTATCGTTATGCGACACTATATCGAGGGAGCCGCACAATATGCGTCAGAAATAGCTCCTGTACCTATTATTAATGCTGGCGATGGAGCACATCAGCATCCTTCACAATGCTTATTAGACCTGTATACCATTTATCAAACACAAGGTAGGCTCGAAAATCTTAATATCTTTCTTGTTGGCGACTTAAAATACGGTAGGACTGTACATTCGCTTATCATGGCAATGCGACACTTTAACCCTACTTTTCATTTTATTGCACCTAAGGCGTTAGCTATGCCTTTGGAGTATAAGGCCTATTGTAAAAAACATAATATAAGATATATAGAACACGAAGAGTTTACTCCTGATATTATTGCTAATGCCGATATATTATACATGACGCGTGTACAAAAGGAACGCTTCTCTGACCTAATGGAATATGAACAGGTTAAAAATATTTATATACTACGCAAAGATATGCTCTCGAAGGCACGTGATAACATGAGGATACTACACCCATTACCACGTGTTAACGAAATAGCATACGATGTCGATAACGATCCTCACGCTTACTATATACAGCAAGCTAAAAATGGGCTCTTCGCCAGAGAGGCTATATACTGCCATTGCTTAGGAATTACATTAGAAGATATACGTAAAGATAAAACCATTATCAAGTAAAAAGAAAGAAATATGTCAGAAAAGAATATGTCAAAAAAAGAAAGGCTCGTAGCAGCTATCCAGAACGGAACTGTTATTGACCATATTCCAACAGAAAAAACTTTTCATGTTGTAAACTTATTACAGCTCCAGAAGCTCGTCACACCTGTTACTATAGGCTTTAACTTTTCATCGAAGATGGTAGGCTCAAAAGGTATTATTAAGGTAAGCGATAAGTTTTTCACAGATGACGAAATTTCACGTTTATCAGTAGTAGCACCTAATGTTGTACTGAACATCATTAAAGACTATGAAGTGGTAGAAAAGAAAAAAGTAGTAACTCCTGACGAGCTTCGGGGCATTGTAAAATGTAATAATCCTAAGTGTATTACAAACAACGAGCCTATGGAAACTATTTTTAATGTAGTTAATAAAGAAAAAGGTATATTGAAATGTCATTATTGCGATAAAGAGCAACATATAGACAAAGTAGAACTAATATAGGAGCTTAGCTTTTTTATATACACATAATAGCAAGCTCCTAAGCACTATTCTCTCACCGACTGGTTTTGAATAAGGAACTCTTTTAAAAAATAGTTCCCATATAGTCTTTTTCTTTCTTAATTAATACCTTTCTTATCTAAAGCCTTTGCATAGTTAGAAGCATTAACTTGATGTTCTTCATAAGTTTTGGAAAAATTATGTGTACCACTAAAGTCTTCTTTAGCACACATATACATATAATCATGATGCACGTAATTAAGCACTGCATCAATAGCTGCAACAGAAGGTATACGGATAGGTCCTATAGGTAAGCCCTTATATCTATATGTGTTATAAGGGCTATCTGTAAGTGTCCATTTTTCATAAATACGATGTGCTGTAAAGTTGCCTGTAGCGTATTTCACTGTAGGATCTGCCTGCAAACGCATACCTTTTTTATAACGATTCATATACATACCTGCTACCATAGGCATCTCGCCAACATTATCAGTCTCTTCATCTACTATGCTTGCTAAGGTAATTACTTCTGTTGGAGTAAGTCCCATCTGTTTAGCTTTCTGTAATCGACTAAAATTCCAAAACTTTTTACTACCATTGCTTATTTTATTAAGAAATTTGTCTAAAGAAGTGTTCCAATAAAAATCGTATGTGTTAGGTACAAACATCGCAATAATAGTAGTTGGCGTATAACCATATTTTTTGCAAGTCTCTGCATCTGTTATCTTATTCATAAATTCTGTACGGGTAAACATCATCTGCTTGCACACATCATCAGCTAAATCGCCAAGTGTTCGCACACTTCTAATAGTTAAACTCACTGGAGCTTGCATACCATTGCGAATATGACGAAAGGTCATAAGTGCTCCACTATTACCTATCTTATATCTACCTGTGCGAATATTATTGCCATAACCCACCAACCTTGCCAACTGCTTATAAGCTATTAAGCTATAATGTGTTACTTTAGGCTTTAATTTATATAAAATAGAATCTGGAGTATCATCTTTATCTACTGTAATATAACTTACCTTACCATTATTCGACATACCTGAAAAAAATGCCGAATATACTCCTAATATCACAATCAAAAAAATGAATAGCAATACTATTTTTGCGTGTGATGAACCTTTTTTCTTTTTGTTTTTACCCATTTTACTTCTCTTATTTCTTAATAAAGATGTGCAAAGATAAGTATTTCATCATTTATTTCTTAATTTTGTACTGCAAAACAATTATAACTTAACAACATTTCGCAATCTATAAGCTTATAAAAACAATATTGACATAAAAATGAAAGAATACGATACTTATATTTTTGACCTCGATGGTACTTTACTTAGTACACTTGAAGATCTTGCAAAAAGTACTAACTATGCTTTACATAAAAATGGTATGGCTGAACATTCTTTAGAAGATATTAGAATGTTTGTGGGAAATGGTGTAAAAAAACTTATGCAGCGTGCCATTCCGCATGGAGAAAACAACCCTAAATTTGAACAAACATACGCTGACTTTAGGCAACATTACTTAAAACATAATCTTGACACTACGCGCCCTTACGATGGCATTCCTGCTCTACTTACAGAGCTTAAACAGCGTGGCAAGCACCTTGCCATAGTCAGCAATAAGTTTTATACAGCTACAAAAAACCTTGCTTGCCATTTCTTTTCTGATACTATAGATGTTGCAATTGGAGAACGTGAAACAATAAAAAAGAAACCTGCCCCTGACACTGTTCTTGAAGCGTTAAAAGAATTGGGAGTTTCTCGCAAAGGGGCAGTATATATTGGCGATAGTGATGTAGATATAATGACTGCTAAAAACTGTAATCTTCCCTGTATAAGTGTACTGTGGGGATTTAGAGATAAAGATTTTCTCTTAAAACATGGAGCTACCACTTTTGTTAGCAACCCTAAAGATATACTATATTAAAGATGCGTTATAGATAACATAATGCTTATAACAGATATACAATAATCAAATTACTATTTTAGCATCTTTTTCTTATCTAATATAGTAATATCTTTCCCTTTGATAGTAATAGCACCATCTTTCTCAAAATGAGATAACACTCTTAATAAAGAAAACTTCTGAATACCAAAAGAATCAGCTATTTCTTTTCTTGAACGTGTTAGATGTATGCTATTACTACCTTGCTCGCCTGCACACTCTAATAAGAGATATGCTACTTTCTCCTTTATGGTAAACAAACTTAAAAATTTTATTTTCTGAGTGAGAAACATATTTATATTAGATAATATTCTAATAAAATTCATTCTTAAATGCTCATCGTTATCAATGAGTTTTTTTAATTCTTCTGGGCGCAACCTGAGAATTTTTACACGGCTAATAGTTTCTACACTTACTGGCATTTCTTTGTTTTGAGCAAAGATAAGTGCAGGAGCTATAATGTTTCCTTCAGACAGCTTACTTACCTCTACCTGTTTCCCTGAAAGCGAAGCCATACGGCATACCAAAGTACCACATATAATAATATCTGCATACTTACAAGGCATTCCTGCCAAAGCATATACATCATGTGCCTCTAAATTAATAATACTATAAGGAGTATTGATAAGAGTCATTTCGATCTCTATCTCATTCATCTCAACAAAGAGTGGACAATTCTTAAGCGATTCAATTATTCTCTTTTCCATACCTACAAATTTACAAATAAATTAGTATAAATTATCTTTTAATGATAGAGTTTTACTATTAAGAATTAATATACTTAGAACGCAAGCTGCTTTATTAACATATAAACGAGCAAATATATATGTTAAAAAAATAGGATATTAAGACAGAAAAAGATATAATTTATAAGAAAAAAATAAATTATTTTTCTCTGAAAAATAGATTAAAAATACATCAAAAATAAATTATTTTTAATCAACAACTCTATTCTTTTTTATCAAAATAGATCATTTTTCCTTATTGTATATATAGCTATTAATCGCTTAAAGCAAGCTCACTATATCTACAGTATCACTTATCATACACTTGATCTTCGACCTCGCCGTTACTCAAAAGACATACCATGTACAAAGAAGTTTGGTATTGAACAACACAAATATCCATTTATATTTGTGAAAGTAATAATTATCACACATACAATTATGATTTACGGATATATTAGAGTAAGCAGCGATAAGCAAACAGTGGAAAACCAACGTTTTGAGATTAGCAAATTCTGCGAGAAACGAAATCTTTTAGTTAATGATTGGATAGAAGAAACTATTAGCGGTACAAAGAATTATACCAAACGGCAGCTGGGGAACTTGTTGAAGAAAGTTAGAAAAGATGACATAATCATTTGTAGCGAGCTGTCTCGGCTTGGGCGTAACTTGTTTATGATAATGGAAATTCTCAATATATGTATGGTTAAGGAATGCCGAGTATGGACTATTAAGGACAACTACCGTCTTGGAGATGATATCCAGAGCAAAGTCCTTGCCTTTGCCTTCGGACTCTCTGCAGAGATAGAGCGTAACCTCATCAGCCAGCGCACCAAAGAGGCGTTAGCGAGGTTGAAATCAGAAGGAAAACAAATAGGACGAGGTTGTGGGAGAAGGAATAACCAACTTAATTCTAAGTGTTTGGCAAAACATGACTATATATTAAAAAAACTGTCCGAAGGTGTTAGCATACCTGCTATTGCTAAAAAGATAAAGGTTGCAAGAGGGACATTATACAGGTATCTTGCATATACTGAAATAAGATTGCCGACAAAATCTGTTAATGGAAGATGGGAAAGAGGAATCTATTAATAGTGTCCAGTTTTTGAAGACAGACCCAAAAGCTCGATATCAAGGGTATTCATTCTACTTTAGGGAGGGATTGTGCTGGAGTGATATAAATACTACTTTTTTAAAATGTCGCAAAAAAGAAAAAAGTATTCATGATGTTAAAAGTATGAGCATCTTTGGAGTTTCTGATTTGGTTGAAGAAGACTATATCATTACTCTTATTAATTCTACTTTTATTAGTTATTATGTTGACAATTTTGTTAACAACACTCAGACTTTCCAAATAAACGATGCACGACAATTACCAGTCATTATCCCTCGAAAAGAAGAGAACGAACAGGCTGTTAAGTTTATTACAAAAGCTATTGAAATAAAGAAGGGTGTATTATCGGCTACCGAATCGCTTGACACCATTCAAAAAGAAGTTGACTTATATGTTGAGAAGTTATATCATCTTTGAAGAAGGAGGGATTTTGTTGGATAGATGTAAATTCTACATATCTAAAAGCACGCATTAAATCAAAGGGCGTATTTGATGTGCTAAGTATGAGCCTATTCAGTATGACAGAACTGCCTGATTGGTATTATGTTAGCTTGATAAACTCAGAGTTTATAAGCATGTATGTGGATAACTTCATCAACAATACTTCTCACTTCCAGATTAATGATGCACGTCAACTTCCAATAATCATACCTTCGCCTTATGAATTAGAGATATTTAGGCAAATCAGCGTGGTCTCCATTGCAGCTAAGAGAGATATTTTTTCTTCTGCTATTTCTACCAATTTTGCAGAAGAAAAACTTAATGGCAAGCAAACTGAACTTGACAAAGCTGTACTCAAATTATATTCGATATAGTGATAGTACAGCATTATCAATTTCATTCTCAATGAGTAGCAAATCAGTATCAATACAGTCTGTTTCAGAGCCTGTCTCTAAAGCAGACTTTTTGATGCTAATAACTTTATCTATAAGTGACTCAATATTTTGCAACTCTTCTGAACTAGGTATGATAATCGGTATTTGCCTACAATCATTTACTTGAAAGTTAACCGTAAAATTGACATATGCTTCTGTATACTTATTTATTAATAGAGAATTTCCAACTGCTAAAATCAAGCTATTTGAAAGAAATTTATGTTCACATAGATGCAGCGTCATAGATCCTACATCATTAACGCCAATAGGAGCCATACGAAATTTTAAATCATTAGAACTTCTCGTCCCATTAATTAAGTTCCAACAAAATCCCTCCCTAAAGTAGAATTGTGGATTACGAACAACTGGCATACCTTCGCCCTTTTTGCCAGAATTAGTCTTCAAAAACTGGACGTTCTCTTTAGACCATGCAATGGCAAATGGTGTTTCAAGATACCACCTATTTCCATCCTTATCCCCTTTGTCATAGGGTACATAATAGTTCTTTGAGGTATCTATTCCATTTTCTTTTTCTTCTTTGGACAATTCATCAACGTTAGCTAATTCACTATCATCTATAATCTTATAAATGTATCCTTGACCAAAAATATCACGTCCATATTGCTCCTTAAGAGTATCAAATAATGTTGCTATCTCTTTCTCTGAAAGTGTATCAAGAAAAGCCTTTTCGTTAGCAAAGTTTGCCAGCTGTGGAACACGCACTTTTTTCTTATTTATAGCTTCGGCTAATTTTTTAGGACGAGATTCTATAATATTTTTTGCCCATTTTGTAGAACGACGAACAGCGATATATTTTCCGTTGTTCGCTGTTGCAAGCCCTTGTCCTCCTTCAGTCAAACATCCAAGTAGAGCCACATCACCTGGCTTTAGACTGGCTCGATACGTTTCAAGCTCTTTTTGGTTCTTTGCAATTTTCTTTGATGTCTCTATTTTATCCCACCATTTATCAAACAGTTCTTTGACCTTCTTTCCATATAATTCATATATACGAAGATTTAGGTCTGTAGGTTTAAAGATAACAGAATTTTGCGTATTAATAAACACACTCTGTTTAATTGGTGCATATTGTAACGGGACTAAAAGATCTTCAGTCCCATCGAAGAAACAGACTTTATGCCCTTCTGGCATAGGAAGATTTGCAGTCTGGGTTATACAAGTATCAACCATTACAGCCTCAAAAGGATTAGCCGTATCAAAGATATAGTCGATTCGCTTTGACAAAATGAGGTCGCGCATATTGCGCTTAGTCTGTGTTGTCCAAAAAGTTTTTGGAGTAATATAGCTAAGCACCCCACCCTCCTTACAAAGAGAAAGCCCTTTGAAGGTAAACAAGTTATATGTATCATCAGAGAAGCCAAACTCCTTCTCATAACGTTTTTTATCCTCTTTTTTGACTCCCTTTGTTGAAATATATGGCGGATTACCTATGACGATATCAAATTTTTCTTTGAGGCAGAACATCCATTCTGGGTCAAAGAATGTAGAAACAGAATTTTGATCGTATGGATTCCATTCTGTTATTTGTTTTACAGCCGCCTCAAAGCCTACGATTTCTCCTTTACTCTTTTCTTTTCTTATGTTATTTTCAAGGGTACGTATCTGAGCGTTGAGCTCATCACGCTTTTTCTTATTAATATCCTCACGGAATATAGCATCAGGCGATTCTACCACACCAAACAGGTTTACCTCTGCAGGGCGAGTTTTGTTGACCCACACTTCCTTTTCATATTCTTTGAGATTAACTTGTAAACGCTCTACTTCTTTCTCTAAAACAGATATAACAGAGGCATCAGGCTCTGTAGAGTGTTTTACTATGTAATTCATTATCTCTTCTCGCTTAGCCTCGTCCATGCGCTGGCTTTGCCTTTTCGCTTTTCTTCCTTTTGCCAAAAAGTGTTCGTTTCGTATGTTAAGAAGTTGTTCCTTAAGTTGAGAAAGTTTTTCGTCAGCAGTCCAATCGTTTTCATAACTTCTAATGTCAGCACTTATAAGAGAGTTAGCTGCAACAAACTTTGTTTCAAGGTTAGGCAAAGTATTGATTCCGAAGTTAGTTTCAGGGCTATTAAAGTCTACATTAGTCTGTTCGCAGATAAGAGAGATAAAGAAACGTAATTTACAAATAAGCATAGCTATAGGCTGAATATCTACGCCATATACACAATTTTCTATAATAGATAGCTTAAGGTTGTATCTGTCTATATTGCCTTTGCTGAGTATTTCTTCCAGTTCTACAATTCTATGAAGACAGCCCATAGGAAAGGCACCAGAGCCACACGCAGGGTCAAGTATTTTGATGTTTTTCAGAGCCTCAGCAACATCATGGCATGTGCTAACGTTCCAATTAGCCGGTATATTCTTCTTCACAAACAATTCATTCAGGCTATTTGCATCAATGCCTAAACTGTCTTTCCCAAGAAGATAACTTTTGATAGACTCATCTACCATATAATCTACTATCTCACGCGGAGTATAGAATGAGCCTGTAGCTTTTCGTGCAGAAACATGCGTCTCTTCATTGAAATCTGCCAATAAATTCTCAAAAACTCGTCCAAGCAATTCTGGGTCAAGTGAAACTACAGCATCTGTAGGAGAGTTTTCTTCTATGGTAAAGTTATACTGGCTAAGTAAATTGATAAGACCAGGGTGTAGCTCATCATCATTAAAGAAAAGAATATTGGGAATAAATGCACGATACTTAAAGTTTCCATTAGATGAACGCGTTCCATTACGGCTGAAGCCGTCGTATAGCACATCGTACTCCTGCTTTAGATATAATCCTTTAGGTTTATCCAAACACTCAAACAAACCTCCATTGAGAAATGGTACTTTAGCAAACAGCTTTACCACTTCATCTTCTGAAATACTAAACATTTCAGCATAACGATACAGGTTACGAGTATCACGTGCTGACTTAGCTATGGCAAACTGGCGTGAACTACCTTCTTCATCAATAATAGCACAATTGAGTGTGGCAAAAAAAAGGTTTTGCAAAATGGCATTATAATAGTTACCATTGTCTGTAGCATAGGGATTGAAATCAACAAGGATTTTCTTTAATTGTGCTATGTCAAAAATATTATTTGGCACCAAATTCTTTTGCTTGACAAACCAAACGAAAAGTAAGCGTGTTATAAGCCGAATCAACTTCACATTCATATTCTCCCTGTCGTCCTTCTCTGTGTCAGGATTGTTAGGAAAAGTAACATTCACTTCATCAGACAACGCCCATTGATACCACGAATATAATTTGGTATAGAAATCTTTTGATAGGGCTTCTACTGAGAAAGCTTCTTTTAAGTTGGCGAAATTTACACCCTTGTTCTGTAGGTTAGAGAAACGGCTGACAGCCGTATTATAATAGCTGCCACTATCACCAAACACGAATGTATATCGTTTGGGCGAAGTGCTTTCACCCTTAATGTCGCACACAAAAGAAAGTCGCCAATTGTTACCATCGTCAAAAACAACTAAAGCTGCATCAACCAAATAGCGGAGATAAGGCTTTACTATCTGGCGTAATCCAACACGGCGATTTTTAACAGAAGTATTTGTTTTAATATAAAACAGACCTATTTCGTAATTGTCGGTTGTAGCTTTCTGACCAAGGTAATAACCCTTTCCCTCAGAGGGATCAAGTTCTAATTGTTCCGGCACTTGGCGGATAATCTTAGCGCCTATGAAGTTAGTTAAAAACTGTGTCCATTCTTTCAGGTTGAATTTGCTTTGAAATATAGTGCTGAGCTGTTCTGCTGTGTATGCCATAATTTATTCGAATATTTAATTTGTTATTGAACATCCTCACACTCGACAAAGAAAACCTATTTTCTTTGTACTCGCTTATTCGAATGTTTAATTTGTCTTTGAACATTCTCACACTCGACAAAGAAAACTTATTTTCTTTGTACTCGCTTATTCGAATGTTTCAGATGTTATTATTTTTGATTGTTGATATTGATTCTCTGTCTCTTTTCTTTCTTTGCAGATGTAGTAATGGTCGTATAAGCTCTCTAAACGCATTGAAAGCAGTGGTTTGAGAGTGGATAACTGAGTGGTTTTCTTCTGTTTGTTTAATTCGCGGCTCAATCTATTAATGCTTAATGTGAGGTTAGAAAATATGCCATCGTTAACATATTGCTCTATCACTCGTATCTTATTGTGTATATCATCATAGCTAAACAGGCGTTTCATTTCGCGTAAAAAAGCCAATGCACTAATAGCGTTCTTGTCTTTCTTCCTCTCAGCAATAGAAATATCTGTGGTCTCTACAGCTGAAGTTTCCTGCTTATAGGCAGCAAAAGCTTTACGCACATGCGTATAATGAACATCTTTAACGGCTTCCATATTGCCAACAGGCTCATCTTGCTTTGCACGTAGCCATTCAGCTGCTTGCAAGAATTCCACTGGCAAAGGGGCTTCGTTGCCCGTTATCCGATAGAACTGCGACCGCTGTCCTGTAGCAATATATACAATGGTAGATAGAGGGGCTACACCATGAGGTCTATGCACAGCCGAGCGAACTGTACGGCTCTTACAAGGTAATTTTTTTATCTTGTTATAAAGGTCTTTGTTCTTTGTATAAAGTTCACGTATTTCACGTATAAGCTCCAACTGCTTATCAACGTTGTCACGCACTTTATCATCAAAGAGCTGGAATTCACGCAGCATCTCCTCACGCGAGTACACTTGAGCATCTTCGCCAAGTGCAGAATGAAACCCTTGCAGCTTTATAAGGGCATTGGTATATAGCTGAATCTGCTTG
Source organism: Prevotella sp. C0209C1 (assembly GCF_056583855.1). NCBI lineage: Bacteria > Pseudomonadati > Bacteroidota > Bacteroidia > Bacteroidales > Prevotellaceae > Prevotella > Prevotella sp. C0209C1. The sequence goes on from NZ_JBWPJP010000034.1 coordinate 21,579, forward strand.
TCGCCATCATTAGAGGGATAGAACATATAATTATAGATATGGTCAGATGTAGAACCTATACGGTTTACACGACCTATGCGCTGCATCAAGCGTGTAGCGTTCCAAGGCGAGTCATAGTTGACAATGACATTAGACCTATGTAGGTTAACCCCTTCGGCAAGCACATCGGATGAAATAATGATATTATATTTATTTTGCTTCTCGCCAGAGAAGTTAGCATCAAAATTGTCCCGGATACTATTCAAAACTGCTTTTCTGTTGGAAGCACTGACAACAAGTACGTCAGTGCGGTGCAAATCATTTTCCAGTCTGTCACCTAAATAGTTAATGGTATCAACACTTTCTGAGAAAATAACAAGCTTACCTTCTTTGTTGAGCTCTACCTCTTTGCCATTTATATTTTTCGTATGGCTCATCAACTCAGACTCAAGAAGTCCTTTGAATTTATCATATTTTGGGTCTTTTTCTACCTTATCCCAAAGGTCCGTTAGTCTTTTAAGCTTTTCAGAATCCTCACGAAGTTTCTCGATGTATTCAGGATTGAAGTCTGCCTGAGTAAAAAGTATATCATCTTTGTTATATCCACGATGCAAAGCTTTCTCAATAATAGCATCTATCTCTACATTGTTTGCCATCATTCCTTTCACATCAATATCGGGTGCAATGAGGATATTATTTTCATCCCACATTTTAATCATGTCATTAGTGATACGAAGGAATGTATGTAATGATTTTTTAAAAGCATAAAAACTGCTTTCAAGTCGTTTTACCATGTGAACACGAAACATACCAGAGAACACACGTGCAAACTGTATGGCATTACGATACTTCGAAGCCTTTTCCCCAATAATATACTCAATGGCGCGATATCTCGCAAAATGTAATCCAATACCGTTAAGGTTATCTTCGTCAGGTGTATCGGTAAGTATTGTAATGGTGTTATAAAAAAGTTTGCTCAGTTCCTCATCCAGCTGATATATACATTCATTTGGCTGCTTAACATTGGGGAAGTGAATTCCCTGCCGTATGAGGTCTGCTTTGTATTCATCATTGTTCCAAAGATTCTTGCGAGTTCTACGAACAAGGATTTTATCAAGAACTCTTGTGCGCATTTCTTCATAAATTTTATCAGCAGCAGCGGTTATCTCGCTGTTGTCGGTCTTGCCACGCTTGCGCATAAGGTCATTATACTGCTTAATCCATGGTTGAAACAATGTTATAATGTTAGTAATGCCATTAAGAGTAGGCTTGCGAGCGTTTTGGAATAACAATATCAGATTACGAAAATCCTCTGGACGGTTATTCAGTGGTGTAGCAGATAATAATATAACTTTCTTTTGTACACCTTCTATCAGTCCTTCATTAATACGTGGAGCCTTACATATACGTTGCAAATCATCATATCGACCAGAGGTGTCTGTGCGAAAATTATGTGCTTCATCAACAATTACAAGATCAAAAATTTCTGGATCATCATAATTATCACTCCCTGCTATGATTTTGTTCAAACTGCCGTTTGTAACAAACTGAGTATACTTTGTGAGGCTAAAGTCATTAAAAGTGCCAAGCCAGTTTTCTTTAACAGCAGGAGGATATATTACAAGAATCTTAGTATTCTTGCCATTTTCTTCAACAAAACGCTTAGCTATCATGGCTGCTACAATCGTCTTTCCTGTACCAACCACATCAGCAAGAAAGAAACCATTATACTCCTTTAGCATCTGAAATCCCTGAATGACTGCGTCCTTTTGGTATTTCAACTGCATATAGCCTTTTGGCAAATCAAGTGTAAAATCGTCTTCTACCTGATTACCAAAAGCATCTATCAAGACTTTCATAAAAATTTCATATGGAGTAGGAAAACTTTCAAGATGAGTCTTTTTGCGGATTCGTTCAATATCTTCAGCTGTAATTGGTATTCCCTCGCTCCATAGGGTTTCAAACTCATTTTTACAATATGCCACATCGTCATAGTCTTTCATAGCAACATTCAGCTCATATCGAGGTGGTTGGGTTATACCCAATCCTGAATCGGAAATGTTAGACGACCCCATCAACACCCATCCGTCTGTATTGGGACTAAAAGTGTGGGGCAGACACAGATAAAACTTAGCATGAAGGTTCTTCGACTTATGAATGCGCATATGCAACTTGCCCGAAACAATGTCATCACAAAGTTGAATAATGCCATCTTCTATATCTTGTGAATATTGAGCATCCTTGACGTCTTGTATAAAGTCCTTTGTGTAAATTTCTCTTGCTTCATCTTCACCGTCAAGCATAAGCAATGCTTGATTATGTCTTCTGAAAATTCTATCAATATTAATCCCCACAAGAATCCTAATATCTTGTACGTTAGCCAATTCTTTTCGCAGCTTAAAATAACCTGACGAACGGAAATAGCCTACAACAGCAAGGAAAGAATGAAAGTTCGGCATTCCATCAGCTATACCTTTAAATTTGTCAAAAAGAGAATTGCCAATATTGTTATTGAAAAATTTAGTACTCATAAACTTTCTATTTTATTAATTCTTTTGGTGAGATATTAAGAATATCTGCCACTTTGAAGATGATGGCGAGATTAGGTTGCTATGCTCTTTCTTCTGTCCCATTAAATGATTGTATATCTCAATATTAGTTACAAAGATATGAACTAATAATAAATAAAACGAAGAAAAATAGAATTTTCACGATACTGGAAATAATTGCCTTGTGAGAGAACAAAGAAGTAATAGCTCTTTGATAGCATGAGACCTCTGCAAAACTTATTGTTGAAGATTTACTCATTTCATCATATTTTTGTACCTTTATAGCATGAAACAACGCTTGTTTATGCCGACAAGGGTTATAATTCTACTGCAAACAAGGATGTATTCAAACGTATGAAGCTCAAGAGTCGTATCATGCACAAAGGAGTAAGGGGATGTAAGCTAACGGAAAAAGAGCAGCGTGTTAATGTAGCCATCAGCAAGACACGGTACAAAGCGAAACGTACCTTTGGATCTATTCATAGATGGTTTCATGGTGGCATAGCCAGATATGTAAGTTTAGCTAAGACTCACGCACAACACATCATGGAGGCTATTGCCTACAATTTATATCGAACGCCAGGAATAATTGTGTCTAATTCTCTCAAATAAAGGGAGAATATGAGATGGAAATAGAGCATATACAGCCTAAAAATCAAAAAATATAGACTGCAAGTGAGCCAATAGTGCTCAAAAAAAAAGTAAAAAAGAATTGATAAATATATATTTATGAGAGGAAATAAGCAATCAAGAAAGATTGAAAAAGTTATAGACTTAGCAAAAGAACCTCGGTTTAGATCAAGCAATATTGTAGATGAATTTGCTGATAATTTCTATATCGTTTCATTCTCAAATGCAAATGGATATGCAATTGTATCCAAAGATAAAAGGTCTTTTCCCATTTATGCGGTGTTAGACTCTGGTAAATTTGATAAATATGCTCTTCAAGAAAAAGAAATGAAACCATATATCCAAAATATGATTGCAGGTAATAGTAAGGAAATTCAAGATTACCAAAAGAAAATACAGCAATATAATATGGCATATCAAACAAGAGGAAATGAATATCAATGCAACAAAATTTCTTAGAAAAATAGTAGGAGATCATATTGATTCTAGATATGACAATTGTATTGTCGGCAATGGCGATTTCGATGGGTATGGGTGGTCTGAAGATAAACGAGTTGCTGAAGATTTCTTTAATCATCCACATGCTTTTATTATAATGACTGCATCGTCTGGTTCTCTCAATTATGTTTCTTATCATACTTTTGTGATTGACGGAATGATTGAATTTAAGAAAAGAATAAAAGGTAGCGGATTTCTTGGAACTGGAATGTTTAGAAAATGGAGAGATGGCATAAGGCATCTTTATCATGTAAATGCTGGCTGGAAAGGTTCTTCTAATGGTTATTATCTCTATGTTCAAAATGTGAACGATGAATTTGAGTATACAGGGAGCAATGATGCAATGGATTATCGTTCAAAGACAGCCTATCTTATTTTATGGTCAAAACAAGATAAATAATATACGTATAATGAAAAAGTTTTGTTTAATTATTACAAGTCTTTTATTTCTTGTATCATGTTTGTTATCTTGCGATGACATTAGTCAAGAGCCACGTGTAAAACAAGAATATTTGTCTTTTACTGCAAAAGGCGGCAAACAAAATGTAGAAGTGGTGTTGAAGCGTTATTCGTGGAAATTTTGTGGTCTGTTAGACCCGGAACGAAATTATGTAATGATTGATTCTGAAAAGATTGAGAATGAAGTATTGGAGAATGGTGTTCAACGAATTCACTATGACTGGATTACATTCCTCATTTCAAAAGACAAAAAGAACATAGAGGTGATTGTAGATAAAAACTATACAAAAAAAACAAGACTAATTGTTTTTGATGGCTTTGGGGAACGAGTTGATTTTAATTTTAGGGTGTTTCAAGCCCCATAAACCCAAAACGGTCATAAAAAGAAAATATACCAATTTAAAAGTTGGAAGTGTATAAACGAAAATGGAAATAGAAAGGATAAAAGAGAAGAATAGCTTACACACTTTTATAGGACAGTACCAAATCAACTTTTCCGAGCTAATCTAAGAGGAGTCAGAGACAAGAAGTTTTTCCTATTCAGAATTGCAAAACTATACGCCTATCCCCACTGATTTTCTACTGAGCCCTAATTTCGGGTCAGTCGTAAAACCCAGTTGCAAGCCTTCTCCTCTCAGGCACATAATTTCATAAGCCTGTAAAGGAAGAAAGGA